>DXZV01000069.1:300-6273 GCA_019419485.1 Collinsella sp. | reverse complement strand
AAGCTCAACCTGCACCACTGGTTCTTCTCGACCGATCTGTCGAGCTACCTGCGCGGCGGTCGCATTTCGGCTGCGAGCGCGATCATCGGCACGGCGCTTAAGATTTGCCCGCTTATGACGGTCGATTGCGAAGGTGGGCTGTCGCCACGTGAGAAGATTCGCACTAAGAAGCGCGCGATTTCCGAGATGGCTAAGACCATGGTGGCACATGTGCAGGACGGTGCGGATTATTCGGGTAAGTGCATCATGTCGCACTCGGCGTGTCGCGAGGATGCCGAGGCAGTTGCGGCGCTGATCGAGGAACAGATTCCGCAGCTTAAAGGCAAGATTGAGATCAATGACATCGGTACTCTGATTGGCTCGCATACCGGACCTGGCACGGTGGCGCTCTTCTTTATGGGCGACAAGCGCGTGGATTAATTTGCCCCATCACATCGCTGCATGATTGCTCAAACGAAAACGGCCCGCCTCACGTTTGTGGGGCGGGCCAAGATGTTTTGCTAGCGTTTCTTTCCGCGGAAGAAGAAGCCGTGCAGTGACGGCTTGAGGCCGCGGTTGGCGCGACGCTCCTCGATATGATCGTGGATCGAAGCGACGCGCTCGATAACCTCGTCGGGAATCGGCACGTCGGGATTCATGTTCTCGACCTGGCTGACCTCGGCGGCGGCGACCTGGTCGATAATGGGCACATCGTCGTGCGAGATGACAGGCGTGGCGTCTTCTTTCATCTTGCGGTAGCGCTGCATCATGTCGGTCTGTAGCTGCTGGGCCGAAGGCGGTGTCCAGATGATGGCGTTGGCACCGGCGGCGATGGTCTCGCGGATGCTCTCGGGCGTCTTGCCGCCCGGCGCGATGAGCGGCAGGTTGGGATAGTGCTCGCGCAGTTCACGCAGGACCTGCGGCGTGTTTTTGCCAGCGGCGATGTTAAGAATCTTGGCGCCGGCGCGCACCTTGGCGTGAGCATCGTCGTCGCAACGTACGACCGTGGCGATGACGGGGATGTCGGCGATGTTGGTGATGTGCTCGACCATCTCGGCGGTGGCGGGGGAGTTGACCACACAGCCCGCCGCACCCTGCATCTCGGAGACGGCTGCCATCTGAACGGAGCGCTTGCCGGTGGTGGTGCCACCGCCCACGCCTACGAAGACCGGGCACTCGGCGACGGTCAGCAGCGCCTGCGTAATGGCGGGCTGCGGCGTGAAAGGGTAGACCGCAAAGACGGCATCGGCGTTGGAGTTGCGGATAACCGCGACATCAGTGGTGTAAATGAGCGACTTGATGCGGCGGCCGAAGAGCGTGAAGCCGCTGGCCTCCTCGATCTCGTCGGGCATGCGGAGGGCCGCCTTGCGCAAACGCCCGTCGATGGGCAGGGGCTCCATAGGGAGCAGGCCGTTGGGCGTGACGGCTACCTGGGGCTCGGTGAACTCGTCTGCGAGCTCGACCTCGGAGAAATCGACCGAGGCGACGATGTCCTCGTGAACCTCGGCGGGCACATCGATGGGAGCTTGGTCGTTTGCCGCGGCAGGCGTGTCGAAGGAGCTGGTGCCGACGAAGGCGTCGACACGCTCGTTTAGATCGTTGAGGGTATCCATGGAGGCTCGATTCTATGTGATGACGGCCGGCAGGGTGCCGGCAGCGTTGTGCTTGCTAAATCGTTTGACGAGTTGATTTTTCCCCGCCGCGTCCTCCGTTAGACCGAAGGGCGGCGAACGTGAAGGAGCTGTGGTGGCGGTGATCGAGGTGCTATCTTGAAAGTCCCGTTTAAAAGAGAGGTGACGCGGTATGGAATTTTCGGCAATGTTGGGCTCGATTGGCCTATGCGTGGGCGCAATCGTAGCCGCCGCGGTCATCTACTTTGTGGTCACGGCCATTAAGGGCAAAAGGGCCGAACGCAAGGAGCGCACGATGCTTAAACAGCATCGCGACCAGCAGGGCAAACGCGCACGGAGATAGCTTGTTGAGTTTTGGATCCGTGCGCTAGCTGCGTTTTCGGATCAGGGCAATGTAGAAGCCCTCAAATTCGCGGCTGGGCGGAATGGTGAGCGTGCCGGGCAGGCCGTTGGCGATGGCCGATACCTGACCCGCGGCAATGGCCTCGGTCAGGGCGTTGGACTCGATGCGCGGCTCCTCACCAGCTTCCTGGGCACGGCGTGCCTCACTTTCGCTTGGCGTGCCGTCGAGGGGGATGAGCTCGCAGTCCATATGCTTGTCGAGGGCTTCTTGCAGGGCGTCCTCGTTTTCCTGCGGCAAGATCGAACAAGTCGAATAGACGAGCGTGCCGCCCGGTTTGAGGGCTCCCATGGCGCGGTCCAGAAGCGCACGCTGCGAGCGGGCGCATTTGACGAGCAGCTGCTCGGTCAGGCCGCGCAGGCTTTTCTCGTTGCCGCTGATGACGGTGCCCGTGCCGGTGCAGGGAGCGTCGAGCAGGATGCGGTCAAAGCGGAAGAACTCGTCGAGCTCGCGTGCGTCGGTGCGCATGACGGGCACGTTTTTTGCGCCTTGGCGGTGGAGGTTGGCTTCGAGCTTCTCGGCGCGGGGAATGCTCATCTCGCAGGCGGTAAGGTGCGCCTGCCCCTGCGTGAGGGCGGCGATCTGCGTCGTCTTGCCGCCAGGGGCTGCGCACATGTCCAGGATGTCCTCGCCTGCCTGTGCGCCCAGGACCAGCGGCGGCATCATGGACGACAAGCTCTGCAGGTAGATCTTGCCGTCGCGGTAGATGTCGAGGTCCCACAGATCGGAAACCTGGGCCTCGGGCAGGATAAAGGCGTCTGGGTACCAGGCGACGGGGTTGTGGGCGATGCCGGCGGCATCGAGCGCCGCAGCGATGTCCTCGGCGGTCGCCCTGAGCGTGTTGGCGCGCAGGGCGACCGGGCGTGTGGCCGCGGCGCCGAAGCCCTCGATCATGAGCTCGGCATCGGCGGGCGCATAGGCGCCGGCGACCGTGTCGACCATAAAGCGTGGCAGGTCGGCAGCGCAGGGAAGGGCGGCAAGCTGGTCGGAAAGCTCAGTAGCAGCAAACTGCCTAAGCTTGAGCTCGGGCTTAACCGGCTTTTTTTGCTTACGACGACGCGGCTTGGACATCCGTCTTTCCTTCCCATCCCAAATTGACTACTTTCCGGACACGCCGCTGCTGGCGTGCTTTAGTACTGGCTCTCGTGCTTGCTAAAGAAGTCGAAGCGCGGGGGCAGCGGCTTCACGCGGTGCTCGCCGGGCTTCTCGCCCAGGATCTCCACGAACTCGTCCGTGGAGGCAAAGATGTTATCCCAGCTAAAGAAAGCGACCGGGTCGACGTCGAAGTACTCGCAGATGAGCTCGCAGCCGGCCGGCACAATACCGTGCATCAGGACGGTCGCCACGCGCAGCTCGGTAAAGGCGTCGACAAGGGCCTGCGTCATCGCGGCATTGGCCGGCTCGCCCTCGAGCTTGTTGGCGGCCTTGGAGGCGTCGCTCCAGCGCTTGTTGGCGGCGCGCAGGTAGTCGTCGCACACGGCAAGCGCGCGGTGCGTCTCGAACTTGTACATGGCCTGCTCAAAGGCGAGGGCTGCCTGCTGGGCGGCTTCGACCACGGTGTCAGAAGCGGCACCGGCGGGGATGCAGCCGTTGCGGTAGGGGCTCTCGTCGCCTTCCTTGACGGCGACGCCGTAGAAGCAGCTGCGGGCCAGACGGTTGAACACGCCGGTCAGCAGCGCGCTCTCCTTAAGGGCCGGGTCGATAACGCGCTTGTCGTCGCAGGCGCGTACCTCGTTGCCGTCCTTGTCCTTGCCGGTCACACGCGTGTCGTATGCCTTGGGGCTAAAGCTCACCGGCTTTTCGGATAGGCCGAGCGACAGCCAGTGCGCGCGCATCTGCTCGCAGGTGTAGTGGTTGAGCAGGTCGTCTGCCGGCGGGGGAGGCGTCTGCGAGGACGAGCTGGCCTTTTTGCCCATGTAGAGCAGGTGGTAGCAGGCGCTGACGGTGCTCTGCGTGAGGTCCCAGCCCAGGGCCTCCCACATGGCGGTCTGCGCGATGCAGTAGAAATAGATGTTGTCCTGACCGATGAACTGGTAAATCTGAGCGTCGTCAGAGCACCACCAGTCGCGCCAGTCGAGCGAGCTGTGCTGGTAGGTGGGTGCGGGCACCTGCGTGGAGTCGTCGGCAGGCTCGCCCATGAGGGCGGCATCCTGGGCGGCGACGCCCTCGGTCACGCCGGCGGCCTTGGCATCGCGCGCGAGCACGGTACGCGTATAGCTGATGGGCGCCCACAGGCTCTCGGGCCAGCACCAGCAGGTGATGTCGGAGACGCCATCGACCTCGGGCACCGGAACGCCCCAGTCGATGTTGCCGGTGATGCGGAAGGGCACGAGTGCCTTGCCGCTGCGGAAGCGCACGCCACCGTTGGCGAGCACCGCGTGGGCGTCGTCGCGCTCCTTCCAGCTGGGGAAGGTGACGGTAAAGCTGCTCTTGTTGCCCTCGGGCTCCAGCACGGTGTGCTCGGGGAGCTGGTCCTCGACGGCATCGAAGGCCTCGCGGAACTTGTTCTGGATGTAGAGCTGAGCCGGCAGCAGCCACTCCTCCATGGTCTTGGAGACCACGGAGCGAACCTGCGGGTTCTGGGCGAGCTTGGCGGTGTAGGTCTTCATAAAGTCGAGGTAGGCCGGCAGGTCAAAGTAGAGATTGTCGACCGGGCGCAGCTCGGGCACCTCGCCGGTGAGCTGGCTCTTGGGCGCGATGAGCTCCTCGGGCTCAAACTGGTGGCCCAGATCGCACTCGTCGGCATAAGCCTTCTCGGACTTGCAGCCCTGGATGGGGCAGCGGCCGATGACCTGGCGGCCGTTGAGGAACGTGCCGGCCTTGGCATCGTAGAACTGCAGCGTGGAGCGCTTGGAGATGGTGCCCTGCTCGTGCAGGCGCTCGATAATCTCGGCAGTCACCTCGTTGTGGATCTGGGCCGCCGGCTCAAGGCCCGAGCCGCCGTAGATGTCGCAGCTGATGTTGTAGTTGTTGAGGGTCGCGGCCTGGCGGGAGTGATTGGACTCGACATACTCGCCGATGGACTTGTCGTAGCCCTCGTTCTCCTTGAGCTTGCGGTAGCTCTCCATGATGGGCGAACCGTAGCAGTCGGTGCCCGAGGTGAAGATGACGTTTTCGCGGCCCAGGCGGTCGCGCAGGAAGCGGGCGAAGAAGTCGGCCGGGACAAAGACGCCGCCAACGTGGCCAAAGTGCAGACCCTTGTTGCCGTAGGGCTCGCCGGCGGTAACGATGGCGCGGCGCGGCCAGCTGGGACGGTCGTTCATGGAGTATTTGGATGCCATGGGACTCCTTCGCATATGGTGGGAGCGCGGCCGGGCACAAGGCCTGGCGACGCGGTGGTCAATTCGTGCATATCGTTCGACATTATCGCACATGCGGACGGGTACGTGGCAGGGGCGCTATCCTAAGATGCTATGAATGAGATTTCCAACATACATGCGTTTGAGGACGAGGATTTTCTACACGCTTGCTTCGTGTGGGGGATGGCCGTGGTCGCGGTGTTTGCCGTGTGCCTGGTGCCGGTGTTTATGCTGCTGGGCGGGCCTGCGGACTTGGACGCGGCTGAGGCGGGCGGCTGGACCACCGTCGTGGGCTGGATGGTCGGTGTGGCTGCGGTTTCTGCAGCGTCGTTTGCCGTGCACGAGCTGGTGCATGCGGTGTTTTTTAAGCTGCTGGCGCCTGCGGGCGCGCATGTGACCTTTGGCGCGAATCGTGAGACGGCGATGATCTATGCCTGCGCCGAGGGCGTTGTGTATTCGCGTCGGCGGTACATGGCCATTTGCCTGGCGCCCACGGTTGTTTTGACGGTGGCGTTTGCCCTGGGCTTTGCGCTCTCGGGCTATCCGCTGCTGTGTTACCTGGCGGCTGGCTTGCATTTGTCGGGCTGTGTGGGCGACTGGTATTACGTGCGGGCCATTTTGCGCGACCGCCGCATCGCTGCCTGCGAGGACACGTCCTTTGGCG
>DXZV01000069.1:0-290 GCA_019419485.1 Collinsella sp. | reverse complement strand
CGGGGCTATTTTAGCTGCCATGATGTCGGGGTGAGTTTTCTGGGACGGGGATGTCGATGAAGTCGTTGTTGCTGCATGCGTGCTGTGCACCATGCTCGCTTGAGCCGGTTCGCCTGCTGCGCGAGGAGGGGTTTGAGCCCACGATTTGCTGGACCAATCCCAATATTCAACCGCGCGATGAATGGCGGCGGCGTCTGGACGAGCTGCGCCGGTGGTGTGCCGATGGCGACATCGAGCTCATCGAGGCGGGGGAGGACCGCGAGCGCTGGGAGGCCGGCGTGGCCCCGCTG
>DXZV01000068.1:7777-8471 GCA_019419485.1 Collinsella sp. | reverse complement strand
CTGCTGCACCGCGTGTGGGGCTTTGAGTACTGCGGCGGCACACGCACCGTCGACGTGCACATCCGACGCATCCGCTCCAAGGTGGGCCCGCAGATCGCGGCACACATCACCACCGTCCGCGGCGTGGGCTATCTGTTTAAGGACTAGATTTCCGCCACAAAGGGGACAGGCGCCTTTGTGGTGGTTTTGCCACAGGTGAGGGTCCCTTTCGGGTCCGCAACAGAACTTAAGCCTTCCTAAAAGATTGCGTTCTCATACACTTGCACTCGCATATTGGGGTACAACTCAACGTGAACAATGATGGCCCGCCACATGTTTGGCGGGCCTTTGGTTATTTGACGAAAGGATCGCAGCTATGAGCGAGAACGATTCCCAGCGTCCCCAGGATGCGGGCAACGCCGGCGAGACCCAACAGCAGCCGCGTGTGCAGGTAGAGTCGACGCCTGCCGACAGCAACATTCCCTACGTGCAGGCCTACGACACGCAGACCGGAAAGCCGCTGGGCAGCCAGCAGGTTGTAAACAAGCACACAGTGGTCAAGACTAAGACCAAAAAGCTGCCGATCTTTATTACGGCACTTGCCGGCTGTGCCTGCGGCGCCCTGCTGGTCATTGCGCTCATTATGAGCGGCACGCTCAACATTGGCGGCGGAAAGAATGCCGTTGAAGGTGACCTTGGTGTCCAGGGTACCACG
>DXZV01000068.1:4498-7767 GCA_019419485.1 Collinsella sp. | reverse complement strand
CCGTGGTTTCCATTACCGCCACTTCGAGCGGCAGCCAGAATGGCTCGCTTTCGCAGTCTGCCGACGAGTCGGACAGCTCGGGCAGCGTCGGCTCGGGCGTGGTGCTCGATACCGAGGGCCACATCCTCACCAACAACCACGTGGTCGATGGCTATGACCAGTACGTGGTGACCATGGATGACGGCACCACCTACGAGGCCGAGTTCGTGGGCAACGACGCTTCGAGCGACCTGGCCGTCATCAAGCTCAAGGATGCAGACGCCTCCAAGCTCACGCCGATCGAGATCGGTGACTCCTCCAAGCTCAACGTGGGCGAGTGGGTCATGGCGATCGGCTCGCCGTTCGGCAACGAGCAGTCTGTCTCCACGGGTATCGTCTCGGCGCTCTATCGCTCCACGGCCATGAGCTCTGCCAACGGTAACACCATCTATGCCAACATGATCCAGACCGATGCCGCCATCAACCCGGGCAACTCCGGCGGCGCGCTCGTTAACGATAACGGCGAGCTTGTGGGTATCAACTCGCTCATCGAGAGCTACTCGGGCTCCAGCTCGGGCGTGGGCTTTGCCATTCCGGTCAACTATGCCAAGAACATTGCCGACCAGATCATCGACGGCAAGACGCCGGTGCATCCGTACATGGGCGCTACGCTTTCGAGCGTCAACGCGCTCAACGCCCGCACCAACAAGCTGAGCACCGATAGCGGCGCGTATGTGGCGAGCGTTGTCGAGGACGGTCCTGCCGCCAAGGCTGGCATCCAAGAGGGCGATGTCATTACCAAGTTGGGCGACGACGAGATTACGAGCGCCGATGGCCTGATCATCGCGCTGCGCAGCCACGAGGTGGGCGAGAAGGTTGAGATTACGCTTATGCGCGGCAAGGAAGAGAAGAAGGTCACCGTCGAGCTGGGCTCCGATGAAGAGTTGCAGAGTCAGCAGCAGGACGACAGCTCGACCGACACTGGCAACGGCGGTATTACCGACGAGCAGCTGCGCCAGTACCTGGAGGAGCTGCTCGGCCAGCAAGGCCAGGGGCAAGGCCACGGCCAGGGCTACTAACGAGCCGTTTCGCACATATCGAGGCCAGGGGGGCTGTCCCATCAACGTGGGACAGCCCTTTTTTCTTATTGATCCGTTGGGGACGGAGGAAAACGGATCATTTAGAGCTGATAAGAGCATGGTTTAATCGCGCGACCCACCCCGGTCCGGCGGCTGCCGATTCGGTGCGGTTCGAAAGGGCTATTCGGCGCTATGGTGACCGGTGGTACTCTTGTATCCGTTTGAAATCGAGCGAAGGAGTACCGCTATGGAGCAATCGAGCCTGTTTGGTGACGGTGTGGATATCGATACCGAAGCGCCCGCGAGCGCGGATGCCGCCGCACTGACCGATGCTCGTGCCCAGGCGGCAGCGCGCGCGGCCGAGCTGCGCCACGAGCTCGATTACCACGCCTACCGTTACTACATGCTTGATGCGCCCGAGATCACGGACGCCGCCTTTGACAAAATGCTCGTTGAGCTGCAGGAGATCGAGGCCACCTACCCCGACCTGGTGACGCCCGACAGCTATACCCAGCGCGTGGGCGGCTACGTGAGCGAGCAGTTTACGCCGGTCACGCATATGGCGCGCATGTATTCCATGGACGATGCCATGGACCTGGACGAGCTCGACGCGTGGCTCCAGCGCACTGAGGATGCGCTCGGTGCCGGCAGCGTCACCTATACCTGCGAGCTCAAGATCGACGGTCTGGGCGTGGCGCTTACCTACCAAAACGGCACCTTTGTGCGCGCCGCCACGCGCGGTGACGGCACAACGGGCGAGGACGTGTCGCTCAACGTGCGCACCATCAAGGATGTGCCCATGCACCTGTCCGAGCCGGCGCTCGCCCACATGGGTGCCGACCGCGAGCGTACCATCGAAGTACGCGGCGAGGTCTATATGCCCAAAGGCAGCTTTGTTCGTCTAAATGAAGAGGCCGATGCCGAGGGCCGCGACCCCTTCGCCAACCCGCGCAACGCCGCCGCCGGATCGTTGCGCCAGAAGGATCCCAAGGTCACGGCGCGCCGCGACCTGGCCACCTTTATCTACGCCATTGCCGATACCGATCCGCTGCACGTCCACAGCCAGCGTGAGTTCCTCGACTGGCTGCGCAGCGCCGGTTTTAGCGTCAACCCCAACGTGGCCCGCTGCGCTACGCCGGCCGAGGTCCACGAGTTCTGTGCCCAGGCCCTCGAGCATCGCGGCGACTTGGACTACGACATCGACGGCGTGGTCGTAAAGGTCGACAGCTTCCAGCAGCAGCTCGACCTGGGCTTTACCGCTCGCGCACCGCGCTGGGCCATCGCCTTTAAGTTCCCGCCCGAGGAAAAGCAGACCGTCCTGCGCGAGATTCGCATCCAGGTGGGCCGCACCGGTGTACTCACGCCGGTCGCCGAGTTCGATCCGGTCACAGTTGCCGGCTCCACCATCGCGCGCGCCACGCTGCACAACATCGACGAGATTCGCCGCAAAAACGTGCGCGAGGGCGACACCATCATCGTGCACAAGGCGGGCGACGTGATTCCCGAGGTCGTAGGCCCGGTGCTCGACAAACGCCCGGCCGATTCGGTCGACTGGCACATGCCCGAGGTTTGCCCCGTGTGCGGTAGCCCCGTGGTCCACGAGGACGGTGAGGTTGCCTACCGCTGCGTGTCCATCGACTGCCCCGCGCAGCTCAAGGAGCGCCTGCTCCACTGGGTGAGCCGTGGCTGCATGGACGTCGACGGCCTGGGTGACGAGATCGTCGACAAAATGATCGCCGCCGGCCTGATCCACGATGTCGCAGATTTCTACCAGCTCACGGTCGACGACATCGCCGGCCTGGACACGGGCCGCACCTATGCCAGTTCCAACAGCAAAAAGGGCGTCAAGAAGGGCGACCCCATTCCGGTGGGCCTCAAGACGGCCGAAAAGATCGTCGCCGAGCTCAACAAGTCCAAGAGCCAGCCGCTCGGTCGCGTGCTGTTTGCCCTGGGCATCCGCCACGTGGGCAAGAGCGTGGGCGAGGTCATCGCCGAGCGATTCCTGTCGATCGACAAGCTCATCTTGGCGAGTGAAGAAGACATCGCCGAGTGCGAGGGCATCGGTCCCAAGATTGCGGCGAGCGTCAAGCAGTTCCTGGCCGTGCCCGAAAACCTTGCCGTGCTGGAGCGCCTGCGTCAGGCGGGCCTGTCGCTCGAGGTCGACTTGGGCGCTGCGCACGCGCAAGCCGCAGCCGACGTTGGCGTGGCGGG
>DXZV01000068.1:0-4488 GCA_019419485.1 Collinsella sp. | reverse complement strand
CTTGCGGGTCTAACCTTCGTGCTCACCGGCACGCTTGTCAACCGCACACGCGACGAGGCGGGCGCGGCGCTCAAGGTGCTCGGCGCCAAGGTTTCGGGCAGCGTGTCAAAGAAGACGAGCTATCTGGTCGCCGGCCCCAAAGCGGGCTCCAAGCTCACCAAGGCCGAGCAGCTGGGTGTGCCCGTGCTGGACGAGGCGGCACTTGAACAGATTTTGGCGACGGGTAGGGTCCCGGAGGCATAATGATTTGTTGAGGAACTGCGCAGAGGCTCAGTTCCTCAACAAATCATTATAGTGTTTGCCTGTTCAATTTCGATATCGTTTCCCTCGTATGATCCAGATGCGTCTACCGAGTCAAAGCGTGAGTAGGAAACTCTTGTCCCAACTTTGATTTGGGAAAGCTTGTCTTTGATTCGGCCAGATGAGGGGAATGTAATCCGGGTTTGCTTTCCAGCGTCGGTGTAGCGGGGACTGTTGTCTGTTTGGATTACGAGTTCCGTTCCCTCAATAGAATGAACGCTGCCGGCTCCAAAGACAAGGTAATCATCTCCTCCGCTATAGTGGGCTCTATCTGTGCATGAAGAAACGGATGCAAACATAGCGAAAATCACCAATATCGTAACCAGGGCAAAGGCCGTGGTGCCATAGCATTTTGATGGTGCCATCCGGTCTACCAAAAGACTGTTCCGTTCAATTTGACCATATTGGGCGTTGCATAGTTAATCGCTCGGGGATAAGTGTTCCATCCGTCGAATACTTCGAGCCACTGCAGTTCGATGCCAGAGCTTCCATTACGCCCAGTAAAATAGCCAGTTACCGTGACTGTATGACCTGATAGCTCGACGGATCCTTCACTGTTTCGGCTGTTGATCCACATATGATACAAGCCGATATTCCCTTGATCGATAGTTGCTCTGTACTGAGCGAATTGAGGCTGATAACCGAAAAATTGAGTATTAAGTGCTCTACCCTTTTGAGCGGCAAGACTTTTAAACGGAACAATTCCATCTGGGATGATCGTTCTTCCGTACTCGACGCCCTGATCATTGGTCTTATACGTTGTTGTGCCAGTGACGTTCCATATTTCTTTATAATAATCGGGATTAAATTGATTAGCGTTTGAACTGGTGAGACCGTAATGCATTGATACAGCGTACAAGGCAGAAACGACGCATGCATACTTATTAGTGCGGGCTTCAACTAATGATTCCGAGACTCCTCGGAACGGTATTCCGTTTAAATCGTCTATTTGGAAATGCAACATCAAGTCATCTTCATTGATAATGACTGCATCCCATGAAGTTGGGTTATTGCTTTGAGGTGCTATACCCTTTTCGGTGACAATCGGGACAGACCGTATATTGTTATAGTTGGTTACACAGTCTCTAGTTCCTGGCACCAAAGTTCCATATTCAATATCGTTGTACGAAATTAGTACGGTTGGGTTTGTGGCCTGTTGGCCGGAATAAGTTGAAATGGCGTTTGATAGAGAAGCTGAAATCGGAAGAATGGTATCGCCGAGGGTTATCTCCTTCAGAAGCCCAGGATATGATGCGTCAAGTATTAAATAACCGTAAGGGCTTCCTTCCCTTGTGACACTGATTTCATAGCCACAGATAAGGCCGATTTGTTGGCATACGGGAACGATTTGCTCGATCTCTAAGTTCGCGGATCCGTCGACGATGGGCAACAGGGAAAGCGCGTAGTCTTGTGCTAGGTCTGATGTAAAAGCGACGGATGAGTTTGAGTCGGCAGCGAATACTCTTGTTGGGCGTGACGCGGATAAGCCAATGATCGAGGCTAGGCCGAGAAGAAACGAGCGACGTGATTGAACTCTGGGCATAATGTCTCCTGCCTATGGGGGGCAATATGCTGTCATTTTATTTGCTACAAAATACAATCTAATTCGGATTAAGGTAAATGGATGGAATTGCTCGATAAATGGTAGTGATTAGCGGACCGGTATCGCGATCCTCGTCACATACGCTCCCGGATCGTCGCTGATGATGTCGTCGATGAGGGCGATTTCGCGCGAGGGACCGGCGGGGGACAGGTCGCGCTCGTGCATGTAATCGAGTAAGCGCTCATAGCGCGGGGCCGCCTGACCGTGCGTGCCGCGGAAGCTGACCGTCAGACACCGCGCGGCGGGACGTACTTCGACATCGCCCAGGTAATCGTCCGTGTCATCCAGCAGCAGAAAAACCTCGTCGTAGCCATCAAAGTCGCCGGCGGCAAGGCGTTCGGGCGCGATCCCGACGCCCAAGTTGCCCAGAAAGACAAAGGTCTCGTGCTGACCCTTCTGCAGCTGACGAATCTGCCATTCCAGCGCATATGCGTCGGTAGGGTTGACGCGTTCGCTCAGCACGGCGCAGTGAAGCTCGGGCGCATCGATTGTGCAAATGGTATCGAGCTCGGTGTTTAGGGCATCGTGCAGCAGGGCAAGTCGGTTATCGATCTTGCGCGACACGCGCTCCAGCTCGCTGCGCTTGCGCTCGATGAGCTCCTGCTGCTGAGCCAGCTGCCGCTGCATGAGGTTCACATCGCGCGTTGTCACAAACTCGCGGATTTGTGCGAGCGGCAAGTTGAGAACACGCAGGTGGCTGATGGTGTTGAGGGTGGAGAGCTGCCGCGATCCGTAGTAGCGGTACCCACTCGTCGGATCGACATATGCCGGTTCCAATAGCCCCATCTGTTCGTAATGGCGCAGTGTGCCCACGCTCAAATTGAGCAAGCGCGCCACCTCGCCAATGCGGAGCAGGCCCTCGGTGTGTTCGCTTGGCATGTCGGTCACAGGACCGCTCCTTTCGGTAAAACAGGGGAGAGGCGCTAGGCCTGCGTTGCCCCGCTACGCCATCAGCTTGTCAAAAGTTCCGCGGCGGTTGAGCACGGTAAACGCGACAATACAGATGACCGCCGACAAAATCGAACCGCACGGCGAGGCGATGCCCATGGGGAACAACGTATCGGAATAGGCGTTCGACAGCAGCCACGCGCCGGGCACGCGAATGAGCGCCACGGCCAGCACGTTGTGCGCAAAGCCGATGTAGCTCTTGCCGTATGCAGCGAAAAAGCCGCTAAAGCAAATGTGGATGCCGGCAAAGATTGCATCGAAAATATAACTGTGCATATAGCCGGTACCGGCCGCGACCACCGCGGGGTCCTTGGCAAAAAAGCCGATAAACGCCGGCGCCACCAGCCACATCAGCACCGTGATCAGACAGCCGTATACTACCGAGATGGTCATGGCATCCTTGAGCACCTGACGCGCGCGGTCGCCCTTGCCCGCGCCGGCGTTTTGCGCCGTGAGCGCGCTGACGGTGGCACCCATGGAACTCGGCACAATGAACAAAAAGCTGATCATCTTTTCGACCAGGCCCACGGCGGCGGCGTCGACCAGGCCGCGATGGTTGGCGATGACGGTGATAAACATAAACGCCACCTGGATGCAGCCGTCCTGCACAGCCACGGGCACGCCGATCTTAAGAATGCTGCCGAGCACCTCGGGCTGGGGGCGCAGGTCGCTGCGCTTAACGTGAATGTTCGTGCGGCGGCTCTTGAGCCACACGAGCGCGAGGGCAACGCTTGCCGTCTGGGCGGTTACCGTGCCGAGCGCCGCGCCCACGGGGCCGAGTCCCATGTGGCCGATAAACAGAAAGTCGAGCGCGATGTTGATAATGCATGCCACGCCGATCACGTACATGGGCGAGCGCGAATCGCCCAGCCCGCGAAAGATGGCCGAAAGGATGTTGTACGCAGCGATAAAGGGAATTCCGACAAAGCAGATGCGCAGGTAGGCGGCGGTGCCTTCGACCGCTTCGGCCGGCGTGCCAATGAGTGCCACAATCTGCGGACACAGTGCGAGCAGGACAGCGGCCAGCACCACCGAGACACCCATAAAGAGCGTGATGGTGTTGCCGATAGCGGCCTCGGCGCGGTCAAAGCGGCGCGAACCCACGGCATGGCCGACGATGACCGTCGTTCCCATGGCCAGGCCCACGAGCGTCACGGTAATAATATAGAGCGTCTGCGCGCCATTGCCCACGGCGGTGATGCCGGCGGCGCCGCTAAACTGTCCCATCATGTACAGGTCGGCCATGCCGTAGAGCATCTGCAAAAAGTACGAGAGCATATAGGGCAGGGCAAAGACCGCAATGGTCTTGAGGACATTGCCGCGTGTGAGGTCGTGTTCCATGGGCGGGGCACTTTCTGGCTTGGTTCGTTTAGCTACCAGTGTAGTGAAAACCCTACAACGATTGTAGAGTCAAGGTTTGTGTCGGCAGTGGGGCGAAAAAGTCACGCTCCGAGCGCGGTCATTTCCAATTGAATACGGGCACGCGCCCTGCAAAGTACGATGCTTTGACCCTCCGTGCCCCTCACCTCGCCTCAAACCATCACAACATTCGACGTTTTTTGCTAAAATCGGGAAAAGCATCGGGTGGCGCGCGCAGACGTGGTGTAAGAGCGTCCCGAGGTCCGTCGCTGCAAGTC
>DXZV01000067.1 GCA_019419485.1 Collinsella sp. | reverse complement strand
ACGATAAGCGATGGCACGGGACCGGCGGCCATGACGATGGTCTCTATGTCGACACGAACCATGGAACACCTCCGGTACGTAGCGGTTAACACGCGGCGCCTTCGCCGCATTGAATAGCTATACTACCCAATCTTTCGCACAGCACACAAAACCAAAATGAGTTTTATCACACACAAGAAAAAAGCCCCGAGGCCATGCCTCGAGGCTCTTCACAGTTTTGATGGTGGACCTGACAAGATTCGAACTTGTGACCTCCCGGTTATCAGCCGGACGCTCTAACCAACTGAGCTACAGGTCCATCATGGTGGAGGTTAGGGGGATCGAACCCCTGACCTCAGGCTTGCAAAGCCCGCGCTCTCCCAGCTGAGCTAAACCCCCACGGAGACAGTAATAAACACCCCAGCGGCGACTCGGCTCTCGCTGGGGTGTTTATTGCGAAAGAAAGTGGTGGACCTGACAAGATTCGAACTTGTGACCTCCCGGTTATCAGCCGGACGCTCTAACCAACTGAGCTACAGGTCCATCGCGCAAGGGATATATTAGACGAGTCGTTACGCGCGCGTCAACAACTTTTTTGAAAATCTTTGGAGGGTGTTCGCCCCGGCCGCACGGCGGCATGTGAAGTCGCCTGCTCGGACAGTCCTGACTCGCGCAGAGAGCACATTAAGTGCTCTCTGGCTCGTGCGGAACTCGCGATCGACTTCGCATGCCGCCGTGTGGCCGGGGCGAACGCGAGTCCCGAGGTTTTCAAAAAAGCGGTCGGCGCGCAGTGCGCCGACCGCCGATATATGGGGTCTGATATTTTCTACCAGCTAGGGCCTCTTACTCGTCTAGGAGATCCTCTGGCATGTCGTTGCCGTCGCCTAGGTCGACTGGGGTATTTTCGGCATCGACCGTTGCCTCGGCCTCGGCGCCTTCGCCTTCGGGCTTTTCCTTAGCTGCCGTCATGCGGGCGACAGCGCACACACGGTCGTTGTCGTCGACGGTCATCATCTTGACGCCCTGGGTGGCTCGGCCGGTCTGGCTAATCTCATCGGTCTTGACGCGAATGACCGTCGCGCCTTCCGTCACGATGAACAGCTCGTGCTGCGGACCCACCGTCTTCATGGCCGCGAGGTTTCCCTTGCGCTCGGTCATCTGGATGGTGTAGACGCCCTGGCCGCCGCGGTTCTGCTCCGGATAGTCCGCGACCGGCGTGCGCTTGCCGTAGCCGCGCTCGGTGATGACAAACAGGTCGCCGTTGCCGTTGGTAACCTCCATACCCAAAACGCTCACGCCGTCCTTCATGCTAATACCGCGAACGCCGCTGGTGTCGCGTCCCGTGGCGCGAACCTGGTCCTCGGGGAACATGATCGCCTTGCCCGCAGTGGTGGCCAGGATGATCTTGTCGCCCTCGCGCACACGGCGCACGGCGAGCAGCGCGTCGTCGTCTCTCAGATTGATGGCGATCAGGCCATCACGGCGGCTGCGGTCGTAAGCGCTCATCACGGTCTTCTTGACCATGCCGCTCTTGGTGGCAAACATCAGGTACTCGTCGGCGGGGAACTCGCGGCAGCTGATGACACTCGCGATCTTCTCGCCTTCCTCAAAGGGCAGCAGGTTGACGATCGCGGTGCCGCGCGCCTGGCGCGTACCCACCGGCAGCTCGTGCACCTTCAGGCGGTAGACCTTGCCCTTGCTCGAGAAGAACAGCACGTACTCGTGCGTGGACGCGATAAACATCTCGTCGATGACGTCGTCCTCTTTAAGGTTGACGCCCGACACGCCCTTGCCGCCGCGCTTCTGGGCGCGGTAGGCAGCCACCGGGATGCGCTTCACGTAGCCGGTGTGGGTGATGGTCACGACCATGTCCTCGTCGGCGATGAGGTCCTCGACATCCAGATCCTTTTCGACATGGCTGATCTCGGTGCGGCGTTTGTCGCCGAACTTTTTCGAAATCTCGCGCATCTCCTCCTTGATGACGCCCAGGATCTTCTCCTCATGCGCCAGCAGGTCCTCGTAGTAGGCGATGGCGCGGCGCAGACCGTCCAGCTCTTCCTGGATCTTGTCGCGCTCCAGGCCAGTCAGGCGGCGCAGCTTCATCTCGAGGATGGCCGTGGTCTGCTCGGGCGTAAAGCCAAAGCGCTCGATCAGGCGGCCGCTTGCCTCGGAGTCGGTCTGCGAGGAACGGATAATGCTGATGACCTCGTCGATATGGTCGAGAGCCATCAAGTAGCCCTCGAGGATATGGGCACGTGCCTGGGCCTTCTTAAGGTCAAAGCGAGTGCGGCGGGTGACGACGTCGACCTGGTGGTCGATGTAGTGCTGCAGCATCTCGCGCAAGCTCAGGCATTTGGGAACGCCGTTGACGAGTGCCAGGTTGTTGGCGCCAAAGGTCGTCTGCAGCGAGGTGTACTTATACAGGTTGTTGAGCACGACCTGCGGAATGACGCCCTTCTTGAGCTCGATGACCAGACGGATGCCCTTTTGGTTGGACTCGTCGCGCATGTCCGAGATGCCCTCGATGCGCTTGTCGTTTACGAGCTGGGCGATCTTCTCCTGCAAGGTGCCCTTGTTGACCATGTAGGGAATCTCGGTAAAGACCAGGCGGCTGCGACCGGTCTTGGTGGATTCCACGTGGGCCTTGGCACGCACGGTAATGGAGCCGCGACCGGTCTCGTAGCTCTGCCTAATGCCGGCGCTGCCCATGATGATGGCGCCGGTGGGGAAGTCCGGACCGGGCATGATCTGCATAAGCTCGTCGACGGTGGCGTCGGGATTGTCGATCAGGTAGCAGGTGGCCTCGATCGCCTCGGTGAGGTTATGCGGGGCGATGTTGGTGGCCATGCCGACGGCGATGCCCTGACTGCCGTTGACCAGCAGGTTGGGGAAGCGCGCAGGCAGTGCCACGGGCTCGGCGAGCGACTCGTCGTAGTTGGGCTGCCAGTCGACGGTATCCTTTTGCAGGTCGCGCAGCAGCTCCATGGCAGGCTTTGCCAGGCGGCTCTCGGTATAACGCATGGCCGCCGCGCCGTCGCCATCGATGTTGCCGAAGTTGCCATGGCCATCGATGAGCGGTGTGCGCATGGAGAACCACTGCGCCAGACGAACCATGGCCTCGTAAACCGCGTAGTCACCGTGCGGATGGTACTTGCCGATAACTTCTCCGACCGTCCAGGCCGACTTCTTATGCGGGCGGTTGGGGTAGATGCCGCTCTCGTTCATGGCGTACAGGATGCGGCGGTGCACCGGCTTTAGTCCGTCGCGCACGTCCGGCAGGGCGCGCGCCGTGATGACCGACATCGAGTACTCGATGAACGACTGCTTCATCTCGCGGCCGAACTCTGAAATCTGGAGCTGACCGCCGTTGATGTCCTCGCCGGCCGAAGCGCCACGATCGACCGCGCCGAAGCTCTCCTCGAGCTCGGCGTCGTCATCCTCATCATCTTCATCCTCGGCGTCGGGGTTATAGGAATCCGGATCGCCGTCCTCGCCCTGCTCGGCGCGGGCGAGTAGGCGCTTCAGATCATCGGGCATGCCGGCGTCGCCGGCCTCGTCCATACCCTCGTTGTTGTTGATATCGTCTGCCACGTTACCTCCTCATGGTTTGCGTGGTCCATTAATCATCCTGCCACGGAGACGGCTTTTCCAGGTGCCGCAGATTCGCTCGAAAGAGGAGGGAAGCGTACTTGGGTACGCGACCGACGATTGAGGGCGAAGGTGCGGTGGCTGGGAAAGCCGAACAGGTTAGGCGTCTAAGAAGCGTGCGTCATGGGCGTGCTTCTCGATGTACTCGCGGCGATAGCCGACCTCGGAACCCATGAGCTCGCGCACGGCGCGGTCCGCCACCACGGCGTCCTCGATC
Organism: Collinsella sp.; assembly: GCA_019419485.1. Taxonomy (GTDB): domain Bacteria; phylum Actinomycetota; class Coriobacteriia; order Coriobacteriales; family Coriobacteriaceae; genus Collinsella. The sequence continues at coordinate 4,723 of DXZV01000067.1, read as the reverse complement.
GACACGCGCTGCAGGATACGGGTCTTGGGGTCCATCGTCGTCGAGGCAAGCTGCTTGGGGTCCATCTCGCCCAGGCCCTTGTAGCGCTGAACGGTATAGCCCTTGCGCTTCTTGGTGATCTTGCCGTCCTTGGCCTTGCCGTCCTCGTCGTTGTCGTCGGGGTTCAGGCCCAGGCTCTGAATGGTGTCGCGCAGAATCTCGTCTTCGGGCTGGCGGCCGTTGGGATACACGTAATGGATCTTGTTGCGTACCTTAATGCCAAAGATGGGCGGGCAGGCAACATAGACATAGCCGGCATCGATCAGCGGGCGCATGTACTTGTAGAAGAACGTCAGCAGCAGGATGCGGATATGCGCACCGTCAACGTCTGCATCGGTCATGATGATGATCTTGTGGTAGCGCGCCTTGCTGATATCGAAGTCGCCACCGTCGCCGGCGCTCGTCGTGACGCCGCAGCCGATCGCGGTGATCAGGGATTGGATGGTGTCGCTCGAGAACGCGCGGTGGTCACCCACGCGCTCGACGTTCAAAATCTTGCCGCGCAGGGGCAGAATCGCCTGGATGTCTCGGCGACGGCCGTCCTTGGCCGAACCGCCTGCCGAGTCGCCCTCTACGATAAAGAGCTCGGTCAGCTCGGCATCGCGTACCGAGCAGTCGGCGAGCTTGCCGGGCAGCGACGCCGTCTCGAGCAGGCTCTTGCGGCGGGTCGCCTCACGCGCCTTGCGGGCGGCGTTGCGGGCCTTGCATGCCTGCTGGGCCTTCTTGACGATCTCGCGGGCGGGTTTGGGATGCTCCTCCAGATAATCGGTCAGCCCATCGGTCACGATCTTGAGCGTGAGCGCGCGCATGTAGGAACTGCCGAGCTTGGCCTTGGTTTGGCCCTCAAACTGCGGGTCGGGCAGCTTGACCGAGATGACGGCCGAAAGCCCCTCGCGCACGTCGTCGCCGCTCAGGTTGGCCTCCTTCTCCTTGAGTAGGTTCTGCTTGCGAGCGTAATCGTTGATCACGCGGGTGAGAGCGGTGCGGAAACCCTCGAGATGCATGCCGCCCTCGGGGGTGTAGATGTCGTTGGCAAACGACATGACGTTCTCGCCGTAGCCGGCATTCCACTGCAGGGACACCTCGACCTCGCCCATCTTGGTCACGGGCGCATCCGGATCCGACTTGCCCTCGATATAGATGGGCTCCTTGAAGGCCTCGGGAACGTCTTTGCCGTCGTTGAGGAACTTGACGAAGTCGATGATGCCGCCCTCGTAGCAGAACTCCTCCACGTGGGGAGTCGCCTCGCGCTCGTCGGTCAGCACAATCTTTAGATTCTTATTGAGGAACGCCGTCTCCTGCAGACGGTTGTGCAGCGTATCGAAATCGTAGACACAGGTCTCGAAAATCTCGTCGTCGGGCCAGAAGCTGACGGTGGTACCCGTCGAACCCGAGGTGCCCACGACCTCCATCTTCTTGACGGTCTTGCCGCGCGAGAACTCCATCTCGTAGACGCTGCCATCACGGCGCACCTGCACGACCACGCGCTTGGACAGTGCGTTGACGACGGAGATGCCCACGCCGTGCAGGCCACCCGAGACCTTATAGGCCGAGTTATCGAACTTACCGCCGGCGTGCAGGATCGTCATAACGACCTCGAGCGTCGGGATCTTTTTGATGGGATGCTCGTCGACGGGGATGCCTCGCCCGTTGTCGACGACCGTGATGGAGTTGTCGGCGTGGACCGTCACGTGAATCTCGGTGCAGAAACCGGCCATGGCCTCGTCAACGGAGTTGTCAACGATCTCCCACACCAGGTGATGCAGGCCGCTGGCGCTCGTCGAGCCGATATACATGCCCGGGCGCTTACGAACGGCCTCGAGACCTTCGAGAATCTTAATCTCGCCGCCATCGTAATCGTTTTCGTTTGCCACACGTCCTCCTTCAGCTAAGAAAATGTGTACAGCCTTACTAGTTTATCGTAAAAAAATACCCTCGGGAGCGAGGGTATTTGGCTCTACAAGGCCACCAGATGCGATTTAAGGCTCTTTCTCGCTTTGCACGCCCTTGGCCCACTCGGCACTGGCTCTCATGGCATTCTCGAGGGCCTCGCGCAGTTTTTGGTCTTCGATGGGCGCCACTTGGCGCTCGATCTCGCCGCGTTCGGCTTCGCTTAGATCGGCGTGCGGAACCGGCGGTCGCTCGGTCACGGCCGGGCGCAGGCGCTCCTTGGCAGCCGGCGGCGTGTGACCGGGCGCGGTCGTTTTGAACACCAGGCCGTCCACATGCGCGCCGGCCCGCTCCATGCGCGCCCGGATGATCTCGCGCAGCAGCGTCATCTCCTGCGTCCACGAGGGCGAATCGAGATACACCAGCAGCTCATTGGACTCGGGCAGGTAGCGCAGGCCCGTCACGTGGCGTCCCTCGCGCGTGCCCGAGCACACCGCATTCCAGGCACGATAGACCGCGCGCGACTCCTCGGCAGCCTCCATTTGCGCGCGGCGCTCAGGTGTCGCGGCCGCCAGGATGCGCTGACGCTCGGCATCCAAAAAGCCGCCAAAGGCAACCGTTCCGTTCTCGCGCTCGTAATTAGCACGCCTCACCCATGCTCACCACCTTGGCTCGTTCAAGCAGGTCATCAGTAAAGTACCCCAAGTTGGTGGTGGTTATGACCGTCTGGATGTCATCACCGATCAGCTGCAGAAAAGCGCCTCGGCGCCCGGCATCGAGCTCGCTCATCACGTCGTCCAAAAGCAGCAGTGGCGCGGTGCCCAGGATATCGCGCGCCACGGCCACTTCTGCCACCTTCCAGGCAAGCACCAGCGTTCGCTGCTGCCCTTGGCTGGCAAACGAACGGGCAGATCGACCCGCAACGGTAAACTCAATCTCGTCGCGATGCGGACCCACAAGCGTCACGCCGCGGCGCATCTCCTCATCGGCACGCTCATCGAGGGCCGCGAGCATATGCTCGTACGCCCAGCCCTTAAGTTCCTCGCGCCCCTCGGTTTGAGGCAAATCCCCCAGTGTGGACACATAGGACACGCCTGCGTCCTCACCGGACGCCACCTGCCCATACGCGGCGCGCACATGGCCCGCCAGTCGGTCGAGCAGGGCCAAACGATGCACGAGCAGGGCGGACCCGGCGCGCGCGATGGAGTCATTCCATGCGCCGAGCATCTCGCGGCAGCACCAGGACTCCTTGAGCAGGGCGTTGCGCTGCGTCACGCAACGCCCGTAGGTGCTCGCCAGGTCGGCGTAACGGGCGCTCAGTTGCACGCCAAAGTCGTCGAGGGCGGCCCGACGCACGCTGGCACCGCGTTTGACCATATCCAGATGATCGGGGCAAAAAAGCACGCTCGGCAAAACCCCGCGCACGCCGGCGGCCGAACATCTCTTGCCGTTACGGCTAAACGAGCGCTTGCCGTCCTCAACGCCCAGCCCCATATCGAGCACGCGGCCATCGCCCTCGAGTCTCAACTCGAGCCTGCACGAGCCCGTGCCGTCGTGCACGAGCTCGGTAGCGGTGGGATGCCTAAACGAGGCGCCGCTCGTCAAAAGCTGCAGCGCCTCTATAAGGTTGGTCTTTCCCGCCGCGTTGGGTCCCGCAAGCACCGTCACGCCTTCGTCCAGGTCAAGACGGTAGCTATCGAAACTGCGGTAGCGCGCGACGGAAAGGTTGCGGGCAAACATGGTCATGGCGCAGCGCTAGATGCGAACCGGGTACAGATAGTTGATCTTGTCGTAGGACTTAAAGATACCCGCCTGCGAGTAGCTCTTGAGCTCCAGCGTGATCTCCTTCTCCTTGGATAGGGCATTGAGGCAGCCAAAGATGTAGTGGTAGTTAAAGGCGATGGTGCCCGACTCGCCCTCGGCCTCGACATCGATTGTCTCCTGCGCCAGATCCTGGTCATTGGAGATGGAGGACAGGCCCATCTGGCCGTTCTCGACATCGATCTCGAACTTGACTGCGGGGTTCGCGCTCGCGATGACCGCCACGCGCTTGAGGGCGGCATTAAAAGCCGCCACGTCGATCTTGACGCTCGTCACGCACGAATCGGGGATGAGCTGCTTGTAGTTGGGGTACACGCCCTCGATACGGCGCGACACGTAGGTGGTGTTGCCGGCCTCAAAGACAACCTGGGTGTCCGCGGCGCCGATCATGATGGTCGCCTGGCTGGCCATGATGCTCAGGGCGTCGTTGAAGGCGTCGGCCGGAACGTTGAGCTCAAAGGACCCCTCGAGCGTCGAGGTCTCGACCTGGGTGTCGCATACAGCCAGACGGAAGGAGTCGGTTGCCACCAGGCGCACGGTGTTGTTCTCGACCTTCATGTGCACGCCGCCCAGGATGGGGCGGGCCTTATCGGTCGAAGTGACGCGCCACACGCGGCCGACCATCTCGGACAGGATATCGGTCGGGAGCTCCACCGCACTTTCGATGGCATAGGCGGGGAACTCGGGGAAATCGTTGGCGTCGAGCGTGTTGAGGCGGAAGGAGCTCTTCTCGCATCCGATCAGCACCTGACGCTCCGAGAGCTCAAAGGTAACCGGGGCGTCGGGAAGGGTCTTCGTAATGTTCGAGAGCATCTTGCAGGGAATCACCATCTCGCCTTCTTCTTCGACATGCGCGGCAATGCGATGACGAATCGAGATGGTGTAGTTAGAGGTTTGGAATTCCAAGATGCCGTCCTGCGCCTTAACGAGCACGCCCGACAGGATGGGAAGGGTGGATGCCGAAGCGACACCC
>DXZV01000066.1:4239-8618 GCA_019419485.1 Collinsella sp. | reverse complement strand
ACGAGCGGGGGCTCCTGTCGTTTCCGTGCCCCTGGATTGGGTCATAGTGTCTGTCCGTCCTCTGCCTGCGGCGTTGCCTTGCTCCGGATGCGGTAGGGTAGTCATTGGGGACGTTCTTAAATGACTAGTCGAAAGGGACGCTCTTGCACAAAATCTTCCGGCCCTCGACCGGCACGTCCTTTACTTTACCTAGATAAAGTGAACGTGCAGATTCGTAACCCACTCGCAACCGTTCTATGGCACGATATTGAACGAATGTATGCTATGCGCCCAAATCTTTTGGGCAGAGTGGGAGACAGTATGGTCAAGCTGTACGAGGACGGCATCTACCTGCGCGGCGGCAGCGAGGTCGTGCCTGCGGCCGAGGCTGCTGAGCGCGGCATTACGAAGACGCCCGAGGATGCCAAGCGCGGAACCATCGCGTATTCGATCCTCCAAGCACACAATACGTCCGGCGACCCCGAGGCACTCAAGATTCGCTTCGACGCCATGGCGAGCCACGACATCACCTTTGTCGGCATCATCCAAACGGCGCGTGCCTCGGGCATGGAGCAGTTCCCGCTGCCCTACGTGCTCACCAACTGCCATAACTCGCTGTGCGCCGTGGGCGGCACCATCAACGAGGACGACCACGTCTTTGGCCTCTCTGCGGCCAAGAAGTACGGCGGCATCTTTGTCCCGCCGCACATCGCCGTTATCCACTCCTTTATGCGTGAGAACTTTGCCGGTTGCGGCAAGATGATCCTGGGTTCCGACTCGCACACCCGCTACGGCGCCCTAGGCACCATGGCCGTGGGTGAGGGCGGCGGCGAGCTGGCCAAGCAGTTGCTGCGCGACACCTACGATGTCGCCTATCCCGGCGTCGTTGCCATCTACCTCACGGGTGCCCCGCGCCCCGGCGTCGGCCCGCACGACGTGGCGCTCGCCATCATCCGCGCCGTCTTTGCCAAGGGCTACGTTAAGAACAAGGTCATGGAGTTCGTGGGCCCCGGCATCTCGAGCATGACGACCGACTACCGCAACGGCGTCGACGTCATGACCACCGAGACCACCTGCCTTTCCTCAATCTGGGCAACCGACGAGGACACGCACGCGTTTTTGCCGATGTCGCCTACTACGACGGCTGCGTCGAGGTCGACTTGTCGAGCATCAAGCCCATGATCGCGCTGCCGTTCCATCCTTCCAACGGCTTTGAGATCGACGAGCTCAATGAGAACCTCGAGGACATCCTTCACGAGGTGGAGCTCGAGGCCGCCAAGATCGGCGAGGGTAAGACGCACTTTAGCCTGCTCGACAAGATCGTCGACGGCAAACTGCACGTGCAGCAGGGCGTTATCGCCGGCTGCTCGGGCGGCAACTACGACTCCGTGGTCCAGGCTGCCCGCGTGCTCAAGGGCGCCAACACCGGCTGCGGCGAGTTCTCGCTGTCGGTCTATCCCACGAGCCAGCCCGTGGCGCTCGAACTTACACGCCGCGGCTATATCTACGACCTTATGGAGGCCGGCGCGATCGTGCGCACGGCGTTCTGCGGCCCGTGCTTTGGCGCTGGCGACACGCCCGCCAACAACGGCCTTTCGATCCGCCACACCACGCGCAACTTCCCCAACCGCGAGGGTTCCAAGCCGGGTAATGGCCAGCTGAGCGCTGTGGCTCTGATGGACGCCCGCTCCATCGCGGCGACGGCTGCCAACGGCGGCGTCCTGACGCCGGCGACCGACCTGCCCGAGGAGACTTGGGACGAGGCCTGCGAGTACACCTTTGACGACGCTCCCTACAAGAAGCGCGTGTACTGGGGCTTTGGCAAGGCCGAGCCGGCAGACGAGCTGGTCGAGGGTCCCAACATCAAGCCGTGGCCCGCGATGGAGCCGCTCGGCGACGACATCCTGCTTAAGGTGTGCTCCAAGATCATGGACCCGGTCACCACGACCGACGAGCTCATTCCCTCGGGCGAGACGAGTTCCTTCCGCTCCAACCCGCTGGGTCTGGCCGAGTTTACGCTGAGCCGCCGCGATCCGGCCTACGTGGGTCGCTCCAAGGAGGTCGACGCCGTGGAGAAGCGCCGCGTGGCCGGCGAGGCCACGGGCGACCTGGCGGCGCTCAATGCCGAGCTTGCCGGTGTGTTTGAGGCGCTGACCGGCGCGGGCGTCGCGGCCGATGCCAAGGCGACCGAGTTTGGCTCCATGCTCTATGCCAAGAAGCCCGGTGACGGTTCCGCCCGCGAGCAGGCCGCGAGCTGCCAGCGCGTAATTGGCGGCCTGGCCAACATCGTTCACGAGTACGCCACCAAGCGCTATCGCTCCAACGTCATGAACTGGGGCATGGTGCCCTTCCAGATGGAGGCCGAGCCCAACTTTGAGGTGGGCGACTACGTCTTTGTGCCGGGCATCCGTGCCGCGCTCGATGGCGACCTCAAGAACATCGCCGCCTACGTGGTGCGCGCCGATGGTGCGGTCGAGCAGATTGAGCTCTACATTGCCGATATGACAGCCGAAGAACGTGCCATCGTCAAGGCCGGCTGTCTGATCAACTACAACAAGTTCAAGGCCGCTGCCGAGTAACGCACTTAATTGTCCGCCCGGGGCTTACCCTTTCCCGCCCGCTCACGCGCTTCGCGAGGGTCGCGTTCGGGAAAGGGTAAGCCCCGGGCTACATTTCTGCGTTCTCGTTTGGTCTTGAGGGATGTTAATAAATAGACTTGCTTGATGCCGCCTCTTTTATTGGGGCGGCTTCTTTTTGTCGAAACCCACCACATTGGGGTCAGGCACCTTTGTGGTGGTGGGGGTGAGCTCAATGTCGGTGTGCACGTTGAGCGACATTCCAATAAGCGCCTCTACAGGATTTCATCTGGGCTGGCGGGCTTGGTTGTTTTGGGGATGCCGAGTTTGGATGACGCGAAATCGTCAACATTGTCCTTAATTCCGTCTTTGGTGTAGACGGTGACCGTATAGGTGCTGTGTCCGAAGTCGCCCTTGTCGCGTGTTGCCCAGGCATCCCAGTAGGCGGCCCCGTTTCGCCCTTTGATTTTTCCGACACGGCGGAGTTCTGTTCGCTTTAATTTCTGGTTGCTATAGATGGTTCGACCGGCCTCCTCGGTGAGCCCGCACTGTCCAAGCATCTTGTCGAGGACTTGGTTCATGTGGCGCTCATCGGTGTTTGGTGCGTAGTCGTAGGCGAGGGTGATGGAGTCGAGTGGCCGGTCGTCGATTAGATAGTTTAGCGCCTGAGGTCCAAGGCAGAAATAGGGGGAGCATCCGTCGATCTGACCGAGCAGTGGCAACTTTGACTGCCAAATTCCGGTGGGAATTCCATCTTCGTAAAACACGCCGCGACAGATAAAGGAGAGCGAGGTGGCACGCGAGCCGGCGTCGACCATTCCGCATAAATCGAAGGGCGAGGTGATACCAAGGGAAAAGGGCGTGATGACGATAAGGAAGAGCATCACGATGGGTATGGCGAGAATGGCGATGACGTTGCGACCGGTGGAATGAGGCGGCTTCATATGCGCTCCTCGAGACTAAGAGCAGGCAAGCTCGATGACAAATGAATAATCTCAGCCAACAATTCAATTTTAATCTCATAACGTGTGACAGCTGGCCGTCGAAACCGAGAACCACCACAAAGGCGCCTGTCCCCTTTGCGGTGGTTCTCGGTTTGTCTCGATTTGTAACAGTTAGACCCTAATATGCCGAGTAGATGTTACAGATTGAGACAAACGGGCGCCGCTGAACAATTCGTCTCGATCTGTAACATCTAGGATCAAAAATGGCTGCTAGAAGTTACAGATCGAGACGGTAGCACGCCTGCGCAGCGGCGGGCTGACATCTCAGTACCCTATCCGTCAATCACTCAGAAAATCTTATATATAGAGACTTAGATTTGTGTATAAGATCGTGCAAAGCTGGCAACAATACTTCTCGAACAACGTGAAGCCGCCCCGTAGGGCGGCCACCCCAAGAGAGGTGATTCCATGAGAATCGATAAGCTAGCGATGACGTCGCGTGAGGCGCTGCAGACCGCCATGAGCACGGCTGCCGATGCGCAGGCCGGCGCGGTGGAGCCGATCCACCTGCTGTCCGCCCTGCTTGGCGCCGGCGAGCGCAACATCTCCGTGATCATTGAGCGCATCGGTGCCGATCCGGCCCAGCTCGCACGCTCCACACAAGAAGCCATCGACCACGCGCCCAAGGTTTCGGGCGAGGGCCAGCAGATGGGTCTGTCCAATGAGCTCGTCCGCGTCATCGAGAAGGCCGAGAAGAAGGCCACCAAGATGGGCGACAGCTTTGTGGTGACCGAGCATTTGCTGATGGCGCTTGCCGAGGACAAGGGCGAGGCTGGTCGTGTACTGCGTGACGCCGGCGTCACCAAGGAGCGCATCGAGC
>DXZV01000066.1:3082-4229 GCA_019419485.1 Collinsella sp. | reverse complement strand
CCCGCCGCACCAAGAACAACCCCGTGCTCATCGGCGAGCCGGGCGTCGGCAAGACGGCCATCGTCGAGGGCATCGCCCAGCGTATCGTGGCCGGCGACGTGCCGAGCACCCTGCGCGACCGCGACCTCATCGAGCTCGACATGAGCGCGCTGGTCGCCGGCGCCAAGTATCGCGGCGAGTTCGAGGACCGCTTGAAGGCCGTGCTCAAGGAAGTGCAAAAGTCCGAGGGCAAGGTCATCCTGTTCATCGATGAGCTCCACACCATCGTGGGCGCGGGTGCCACCGAGGGCTCCATGGATGCCGGCAACATCCTGAAGCCGGCGCTCGCCCGTGGCGACTTGCACGCAATCGGCGCGACCACGCTTGACGAATACCGCAAGTACATCGAGAAGGACGCGGCGCTCGCCCGTCGTTTCCAGACCGTTATGGTGAGCGAGCCTACCGTCGAGGACACCATCTCGATCCTGCGTGGCCTCAAGGAGAAGTACGAGATCTTCCACGGCGTGCATATCACCGATAGCGCGCTCGTGGCAGCTGCCGACCTCTCCGATCGCTACATCGCCGACCGCTTCCTGCCCGACAAGGCCATCGACCTGGTCGATGAGGCGGCAAGCCGCCTGCGCATGGAGCTCGACAGCATGCCGGTCGAGATCGATGCCACCACGCGTCAGCTCACCCAGCTGCAGATCGAGGAGCAGGCGCTCATGAAGGAGACCGACGACGCCTCCAAGGAGCGTCTGGAGGCCCTGCGCCAAGAGATTGCCGAGGTCCAAGAAAAGCTCAACGTGCAAAAGGCCGGCTGGCTCAACCAGAAGAACGCCATCGACCACGTGCAGGAGCTCAAGGGACAGCTCGACGAGGCCAAGAGCGAAGAGGAGCGTGCGACGCGCAACGGCGACCTGGGCCGTGCGTCCGAGCTGCGCTATTCCGTGATCCCGGGTCTGCAGCAGCAGATTCAGGATTCCGAGGCTGCGCTCGAGGCACAAAAGCAGCAGGACGGCGAGGGCCTCAACGAGCAGGTGACCTCCGATGAGATCGCCGAGGTCGTGAGCGCCTGGACCGGCGTGCCCGTGTCCAAGATGATGCAGGGCGAGCTCGACAAACTGAAGGGCTTGGAGGACGAGCTGCATAAGCGCGTCATCGGCCA
>DXZV01000066.1:0-3072 GCA_019419485.1 Collinsella sp. | reverse complement strand
GGCCAGGAGGAGGCGGTCTCCGCCGTGGCCGCGGCCGTGCGCCGCAGCCGTGCGGGCCTCTCCGATCCGGACAAGCCCATCGGCAGCTTCTTCTTCCTGGGCCCCACCGGCGTGGGCAAGACCGAGCTCGCCAAGGCACTGGCCGAGTGCCTGTTCGACGACGAGCGCGCGCTCGTGCGTATCGACATGTCCGAGTACATGGAGAAGTTCAGCGTCCAGCGTCTGATCGGTGCGCCTCCGGGATATGTGGGTTACGACGAGGGTGGTCAGCTCACCGAGGCTGTGCGCCGTCGTCCGTACTCCGTGATCTTGCTCGACGAGATGGAGAAGGCTCATCCGGATGTCTTCAACGTGCTGCTGCAGGTGCTCGACGACGGCCGCCTGACTGATGGCCAAGGTCGCCAGGTGTCCTTCAAGAACACGATCATTATTATGACGTCCAACGTGGGCTCCAAGGCTATCGCCGAGCTTTCCGGCAAGGACGAGGAAGAGATGCGCCATCAGGTCGACGCGGCCATGGCTCAGACCTTCCGCCCCGAGTTCCTCAACCGTATCGACGATATCGTGGTGTTCCATCCGCTCGGCATGGCGCAGATTGAGAAGATCGTCGATATCCAGCTCGCCGATGTCCGCGCACGTCTGGCCAAGGAGCGCATGACGCTGGCCATCACCCCGGCGGCCAAGCAGATGCTCGCCGTGGGCGGCCTGGACCCGGTCTTTGGTGCCCGTCCGCTCAAGCGTCTCGTGCAGCGCGAGGTCGTGGATGCCATTGCCGCCGCTATCATCGACGGTACGGTGCGCGAGGGCGATCAGGTGACGGTCGATGTCGACAAGGACGGCGGCTTTACCGTCGTGTGCGACAACACGCCGGCGGCCACCTACGAAGTCCCCGACGCCGAGTAGATTTTGGGCCGGCTTTAAAACCGCCCCTCATCGCAAAACGCCAAGGGCGGCGGATCCAATCGGGTCCGCCGCCCTTTTTCGTGCGACAATCGATGGTGTTGAACGTGAGTACATGGCAAGGAGCTATGCAGATGACAGACAAGAACAAGACGAACACGCCGGCGACCGATGCCGCACCCGCCGCACCTAAGCCTGCGCCTAAACCGGCGCCCAAGCCGCGCGACCCCTATATCCGTGCCGAGAACGAGGATGACGACGGCTACGATCCTTATAGCGATCGTCGCCCCGAGCGCGAGCCCCTCTTCGAAGCCGACCCCTGGCGTTAAGTAGCTCATTTGGGACGGGGCTTTTTTAGCTACTTTGTTTTCGGCTAGAGGCGTTCATGCCTGCCCCCTCGGCCGCTCGATATCCTCCGGGAGGGGCCACTAATAGAAAACTTGCTTATCCATTAATCAAGATACGCATAATCTTGCTCTCCTGCTAATCAAGAATCGTTATAATCTTGATTAGAAGGAGAGCAAGATTGGAGAATTATGGCATTCAACGACTTGGTGGCTCAAAAAATAAAGGACTTTGAGCAACAGGGGATTCCGCAGGTCTTTGAGCGCGACCTTGATCTGGGCAACCCGCAGGAGCCAAAGCGCGACAACATCGTATATGTGATTGTGGGCGCCCGTCGTTGTGGAAAGACGTATCGCCTGTATCAGGAGATACGGCGGCTTCAGGGCCAAGGCGTCGAGCTTGACCGGATGCTATATTTCAATTTTGAGGATGAGCGCTTGCGTCCGTATGAGCCATCGCTACTAGCGGACGTGCTCGATACATTCTATGCACTATATCCTGCTGCTCGAGGCGAGGGCGCCTACCTTTTCTTTGACGAGATCCAGGAAATACCCGAATGGGGTGCGTTTCTGCGACGCGTGGTCGATACGGAGAAGGCGACCGTTTACGTGACGGGATCTTCTTCTAAGATGCTGTCCTCAGAACTTAAGAGCGAGTTCAGGGGCCGTTCTCTTGTGCGAGAGCTTTTTCCGTTGAGTTTTTCGGAATACGTCCGATATAAGACGGGGAGCGTTCCTGAGTCGAACGCACCCTTCTCCTCGAGCGATGCAGCGTTGCTCCGACACCATCTGGTCGGATATCTCGAGCGAGGGGGATTCATCGCGACACTTGAGCAGACGCCCGCAGACGCGATTCAGCTGCTACAGGAATATGCGTCGCGAACGGTCGCCATGGACGTCGTTGAACGTTACGACGTCAAGAACCCCCGTTTGGCCTCGCTGTTTCTGGCGCGGTGCATGGCATCTTCGGGACGAGAGCTGTCAGTGAACAAAGTGTACAACGAGTTCAAGAGCAGACAGATATCCGTCAGTCGAAATACGCTCAGCGACTTACTTGAGTATTACGAGGACGCCTACCTGCTGTTTTCGGTGCCGGAGTTCACGCGTTCGCTTGCAAATAATACGCGGTCTGCGTCTAAGGTCTACGCCGTCGATCCTGCGATGTTCGGAGCGTTCTCCCCCGCATCGGCATTGGATCATGGTCAGAGGCTCGAGACCGCGGTGTTCAATGCGCTCAGAAGAAGGACCCCCGCCGTGCGGCCCGGTTCGGTTTGCCGCCTGCTGATTAAAGATAAGAATAAAAGCCATGAGGTGGACTTTGTGGCTGGGGATGCACTGCTCATGCAGGCTTACGGCCTGATTCAGGTAAGTGTGGATATGACAAGCGAGAAAACGCGCGAGCGCGAAATTGCCGCGCTCGATGCCGCGATGGCCCAGTTTGATCTTGGCGAGTCGGTAATCGTTACCATGGATGAGCAGGCCGATATTCCATGCAAACACGGCGTGGTACATGCTGTGCCCGCATGGAAGTGGCTCCTTTCCTAATCGTCTATGGATTTGCGAGGCCAGGACTCAGGTGTCATGGTCCGCTAGTCCTGGGCCTTGATGCTCGGCAGGAGAATCTGGGCGAGGTAGTCGGTCTCGAGTTTGGTCGCAGCGTCGGCCTTGCCGTCTTTGCCGACCAGTACGTTCTTGATCTGGCTATAGGTGTAGCGGTTGCCGGTCGTGAGCTCGACAAGCTCAATGGCCGAGTCCATGGGGTAGGTCGACACGGGATTCTGGGTGCGCCCGTTGATAGTCTGGGGCACCACGTACGGATAGACGGGGC
>DXZV01000065.1:2272-8665 GCA_019419485.1 Collinsella sp. | reverse complement strand
TCGTCGAGGGCACCGTGTGGGGTCTGGACTCCTACGACCAGTGGGGCGTCGAGCTGGGCAAGCAGCTTGCCAAGCAGATCACTCCCGCCTTCCACGACGACGCCGCCAAGGCCGAGCAGGACGCTTCGACCCAGGCGCTCATCGAGTTCTATCGCGCGCACCGCAAGTAGGATTCGCTGCGAAAACTAACGCATAGCCGACAAGGGCCCGTATCCGTTGGGATGCGGGCCCTTTGCTATCTGGATAGAATGGAATGTATCGGGAGGCGCCTCGACGGGCATCGCAATCGTCGAAGGCACGCCGTTCATGTTTGGGACAATGTGACATTTTTCCCGTTGCAAACAGCGCCGCCGTGGGTGTTCTGTATGATGGCTCAGACAAGGTTGCTCAATGACAGGGAGGCACATATGGCAATTAAAGCCATCGCAATGGATATCGACGGTACGCTCACCAACGACCAAAAGGTCATCAGCCCGCGCACGCGCGAGAGGCTGCTCGCGGCGCAGGAGTCGGGAATTAAGCTCATCTTGGCTTCGGGTCGTCCCGCATGGGGGCTGCACGCCTTGGCGCAGGAGCTCGACCTTCAAAACCATGACGGTCTGCTAGTCGCTTTCAATGGCGCGCATGTGGTCGATGCTCAGACCGATGAGGTCCTTTTTGACCAGGCCATGCCGGCTGACGAGCTGCACCGTCTGATTGATCATCTGCGTAGTTTTGACGTGATCCCTATGATTTCGCTCGGTCGTAATCTGCACGTCGAGGATTCGTACCATTGCATGATCACGCTGCCTGACGGCTCGCAGAAGAATATCGTCAAGTATGAGCGCGATGCGTGCGATCTTAAGATTCGCGAGGTCGAGAGCTTGCATGAGGTTGTGGACGCTTATCCCGTGGACAAGCTGCTGACGGCGGGCGATCCGGCCTACCTGCAGGCGCATTACGAGGAGATGTATGCGCCCTTTAAGCAGACGCTTTCGGGCATGTTTACGGCCGACTGGTACTTTGAGTACACGGCGCCCGGTATCGACAAGGCCCGTGCGCTCGAGGGTGCCCTGCCCAAGCTCGGCATCGATGCCAGCGATGTCGTATCGTTTGGCGACGGCCAGAACGACAAGTCCATGATTGAGTGGGCCGGCACGGGTGTAGCCATGGGCAACGCCGTCGATGAGGTTAAGGCGGTAGCCCAGATGGTGACCGCCAATAATAACGAAGACGGTATTGCGGTGGCGCTGGATAAGCTGCTGGGCTAGAATCGCCGATAATGCATGGTTCGGGCGCCTGCTTACAGGCGCCCTTTTGTTAGGGAGGGTGCCGTGTCCGCATTTCCGTTCGACGCCGTTATCTTTGACATGGACGGTGTCATTGTCGATACCGAGTATTACTATCTGGGCGAGACTGCCGCGTTTGCCAAGGAGCTTGGGTTGAACCTGACTCAAGAGGAGTTGAATGGGCAGGTCGGTACCTCGCATCAGTTCTTTCTGCATATGCTGGTCGATTGGTTTGAGCGCGCCGGTAAGGGGCATTTTACTGGCGAGGAAGCGTTGGCCCGTTGGGACGAGTGGGCGCATAAGCGTCCGCGCGACTATCAGGCTTTGATTAACCCAGGCGCCGTGGATACGATTCGAGAGCTGCCGCGCCGTGGCGTTCGCGTGGCGCTTGCCAGCTCGTCGCCCATGGTTAGCATCGAGGAAGTGCTCAACGCGTGTGGGCTGTCGGATGCCTTTGAGTATGTGGTGAGCGGCGAGCAGTTTAAGGAGAGCAAGCCCGAGCCCGACATCTACCTGCATGCGCTGGATCTGCTGGGGCTGCCCGCGAATCGCTGCTGCTGCGTTGAGGATTCGGTGCCTGGCATCACTGCCGGCAAGCGAGCCGGCCTGACAGTCATTGCCAAGCGCGAGGAGCGCTTTGGCTTTAGCCAGGATGCCGCGGACAAGATTATCGACCAGCTGCCGGAGCTGCTCACGCTTTCTTAGGAGCGCGGTAGTTGCGCGTTTTTCGGGTCAGATGAGTAAATAGCCAACATTTTGGTGCGGCAGCAAGCATACTTTATGCTAATGCGGGCTCAAGGGCTTGTTGAATGCCCTTGAGCCCGCTTTTGACTTAATTGTGCTGGGAGAGGGTATATGCCACCGACTGAAGGGCTAACTGACGGTAAAGCAGCGATACCGCTGTACCAACAGGTTATCGATATCATCAAAAACGAAATCAACTCCGGCGCCTACAAGGCAGGTGCGCGGATACCCAACGAATTCGAATTGGCTGAGAGCTATAAAGTTGGCCGCGTTACCGTGCGACGCGCTATTGAGGAGCTCGTCCAGCAGGGCTATCTAACGAAGCGACAGGGGAAAGGCACGTTTGTCAATGCCCCCAAGCTCAAGCGCAAGATTCGCCAGAAGGATGACGTCCAGAGTTTTTCGGACGCATGCCGCGTTAATGGAATGGAACCGGGGGCGTGTGTCATTTCGAGGAAGATACTGCCGGCGGATTCCACCGAAGCACAGTTCTTTGGTGTTCCCGTTGGAACTGACTTGATTTGCGTTGAGCGCGTGCGTACTGCCGATGGCGTCCCTGTCATGCTCGAGAACAACATATACGTTTACGAGGACAACGCCTATCTATCAACGGCACCTCTATCTAACCAATCCATTTTTGAGTTCGTGCGCAACCGGACGGGCCGCACGCCCGCGTTTACCGACCCGTGCACGCTCGAGATCGCGTGCGCGTCGCCCGAGGTCGCTCGGCTGTTGGCAGTTCCCGTTGGCGAACCCTTGTTTTATATGGAAGCCTTCTTTTTCGATGAGCAGCGGCGGCCGTTTATCATCGGTCGTCAGCGAATCGTTGGGTCTCGCTACGTTTTTGACATCTAGGACATTGCGAATGGAAGCGCCCGGTGGATCATCTCACCGGGCGTTTCCATACCGTTCACGGCGCAAACGCAACCGTTCAACCGCGTTGCGGCAATCAGTTTGAAATTATCTTGATGAAGGAAAAGCTGCTGGTAATCTATGGGACGTCATAGAACGTTTGCATTGTGCAAACGTTGAAGCGAGATGCGATGCAGTCTCGAGTTCTTTGGAGGTATCTATGTCAGATACGAAGGCGAAGAAGACAAACAGACGTTTTAAGTTCAAATTACCGCATGTCTATACGATCATGTTCTTGCTGATCGTTGTCTTTGCGGTCCTGACTTGGATCGTTCCCTCTGGTCAGTATCAGCGCAAGACGATTTCGACAGCGGCGGGCGAGCGTGAAGTCGCCGTTGCTGGAACCTATGAACAGGTCGATAAGAACTACACCGATTCCGAGACCGGCGAGACCATCAATCTGGGCCAGGATATCTTCGCGGTTCTGCAAGCGCCCACCAAGGGTATCCAAGAGGCCGCCGACGTCGTTGCGTTCGTCTTATTGATTGGCGGATCGTTCGCAATCATCACCAAGACCAACGCTTTGAATGCCGGCATGAGCCGTGTGATTAAAAAGCTCAAGAACAAGGACATCCTCATCATCCCCATCACGATGACATTGCTGTCCATTTGCGGCACTACGTTTGGTATGTCTGAGGAAGCCCTGCCGTTCTATGCCATCTTCATTCCCATCATGATGGGTATCGGTTATGACTCGATGACGGCATTCATCATCTGCTTCCTTGGTCCTAACCTGGGATATTGTGCTTCGACCATCGACCCGTTTAATGTTTTGATCGCCCAAGGCATCATTGGCATCGAGGGTAATCCGCAACTGTGGCTGCGTGCCGTTTCTTGGGTCATCTTCACTGCCGTCGGTATCGCATGGGCCATGCGCTACGCCATGCGCGTCAAGAAAAACCCCGAGTCGTCCATTGTGTACGAGGACGATAAGCTCAAGCGTATTGAGTTTTCCGTGACCGATGCCTCCATCGAGGAAGAGTTCACTATCCGTCAGAAGCTCGTGCTTATCGATTTTGCTTGCGGTATGGGCATTATCGTCTGGGGTCTTGTTACCCAGGGCTGGTACATGAATCAGATTTCCGCCGTGTTCCTTGGCATGGGCTTGCTTGCCGGTATCCTGGGCGGCCTTGACCAGCAGACGATCGCAGAGGAGTTCGTTAAGGGTCTCGCCGACTTTGCGTACGCTGCCGTCGTTATCGGTATCGCTCGCGGTATTCTGGTCATCGCCGAGGGCGGCATGATCATCGACACCATCCTCCAGGCGCTCGCTACCGCGCTCGCCGGTGCACCCGCCGCCGTCTACACCACGTTTATGTATGTCGTCCTTGGCCTGCTCTCTTTGCTGGTTCCCTCGAGTTCTGGCCTGGCGGCGCTCACCATGCCCGTTATGGGCCCCCTGACCGAGCTCATGGGCCTCAATCCCGAGGCGGCCGTCACCGCGCTCCAGTTTGCCAACCAGACCATCAACACCATCAGCCCCGTGGCGGGTATGACGGTCGCCGGCCTTGCCGTGGCTAAGATTTCGTTTGGCCAATGGTGGAAGACCATTTGGAAGTTCTTCATCTTCATGGTCGTGTTTGGCCTGATCGTAACGGCAATTTCTGGCATGCTTCCGGTGTAGGTGGTTGTGATGTCTGATCGTTTGACGGTCCTGACGTCTAAGAGCGTCTTTACCGGTACGGGGGACCTGCCGTTTGAAGGTTTCGTAGCGGTCCGTGGCAATCGAATTGAGGCGGTTGGCACCAAGTGTGAGGTGGCTTCGTATTTGACCCAGGCGGACGAGGTAGTTGATCTGGGCGACCGCACCGTCATGCCTGGTCTGATCGATGTACATACCTTCTATACAGGCTGGGCGCTGCGGACGTTGGGGTCTGATCTGTCCGGCATCGATGATGCCAAAGAGGCCGTGTCGCTCTTGCGTGCATGGAAAGAAGATCATCCGGATTGCGCGGCGGCTTTTGGCCACAACCTATCCGAAACGTTGGCATCGGATGCCGAGAACGCAAATACGGCAGCTGTGTTTGACGAGTTTTTTGGTGATATCCCTGTCGTCTGCTTTACACCGGGCGCGGAGACCTGCGTTCTCAATGCTGCCGCCAGTGCGCGATACGGTTTTACACCGCAGGCGTGCTATGCCGAGAAGATCTGGCGCATGATGAGCGATTTCCTCGCGTTGCCCGAGGTGCGCGCGGGGTATTCGAACTACATGAGCATGCTTAACGAGCGCGGCGTTACCGCCATCAAGGAGATGGCGTTTGATGACTACTACGGCTTTGCCGACGAAATGGCTCGCCGTGAGGAATCTGGCGAGCTGACGGTTCGCGTCTCTATGATGTCGCAGCCGGTGGGCGCTGGTGCAAATCTGGCATATGCTCGCGAGGCACGAGAGCGCTTCCGGGGACCGTTCGTTCGTTTTTCTGGCTTCAACCGTATGACCGATCGCGGCGTATGGGCGGGGCTTGCCGAGATGATTGACCCCTATGAGGATACGGCCGATGCGGGCGCTGCCGGCAAGACGGTCGTCGAGGAGCCAGAGTGGGATCTGATTGAAAGCGAGCTGCGTGCAATTGATGCTGACGGCTTCCGATATTCCTTGCATTGCCAGGGCGATGGCGCCGTTCGTCGCACCGTGACGCTCTATGCCTCGCTGCCTCGAGACGAGCATGGACGGATGCTTCGCCGCCATGCGATTACCGATCTCGAGAACTCTGACCCGACCGATCTTGTCGAGTTTGGCAAGTTAGGTGGAATTTGCGAGGTCTATCCGCAGATTCTGACGCTGGACCGGCGCGAGGATTGCCTGTCGATGATGCGTCGACAAATTGGCGAGACGCGACTTTTGCACAGCTGGAATCGCCGCGGCATGGAAGATTCCGGATGCACAGTGTGCTGTGGCACGGATTTGCCGCTGTTGATTCCGAGCTTGGGCGAGTCAATCTACAGTGCGTGCGGCGGATACTTCGACGACGGACTGCCCGTGAATGAGGTCAACACGCTGACGCTTGTCGAGCTCTTGTGCGCTTGGACTGCCGGGGGCGCGTACGACCTGATGCGCGAAGACGAGCTGGGTACGCTTGAGGTTGGCAAGCTTGCCGATATCTGCGTGCTCGATCGGGATGTGTTCGACCTCGATTATCGCGACGCACGTGATCTTGCGGTTGACATGACGATGTCGGACGGACAAATCGTGTTCGACCGAAATAAGGAGGCATAAGATGTCTGAATCCAAACCGACGCTGCGCCGCGAGCAGATTGCGGGCATGAATATCCACTACATCATGTGGTCGCTCGATTACTTCCTTGATGTTCAGCAGCGCTTGGGCTTTGAGTCCATTGAGCTGTGGTGTGCAGAGCCGCATGTGACGCTCGACCATACGGGTTACTTTGAGGCTGAGGTCCTGGCGAAAAAGGCTGCAGACCGTGGGCTTAGGTATCGCACTCTGTGCCCCGAGAATGTTGTCTATCC
>DXZV01000065.1:0-2262 GCA_019419485.1 Collinsella sp. | reverse complement strand
GTCGCGAGCCCGTACTTACAGCCCATGGTTGATACAACTGCGATGGGCGTTGCGGGCGAGACGCTCGAGGACTGGTTTGCCGCCTTTGGTGATGGGGCAATTCACGAGATGCACTTTATCGACGGTGACCCGTATGGCCATCTGGTGTGGGGCGATGGCAAGCACGATATGGACGCCTTCGTTGCCACACTCAACGTCCATGGTTTCGACGGCATGCTGGGCCAGGAAATTACGGACGGCCGTTACTACGATGACCCGGCGGCGGCTGATGCCAAGAACATGGCCGCATTCGAGAAATATCTGATTGACTAAAACAACTATCGGCTACGCAACCAACGTCATTGATTGCGGCCCAAATAAGAAAGGAACTGGATATGAACGCACACGATCTGATCAAAGAGGCAATTGCCGAGAAGGGCAAGTTCGACAGCGTCTACTGGATTGCTTGCGGTGGCTCCATGATCGATTTGATCCCGGCTCACGAGCTTCTGCAGCGCGAGGCAACCACCTTCACTTCGTATATCTATACCGCACGTGAATTCGACATTATGCGTCCGCGTCGTCTGGGCGAGAAGTCCCTGGTCATCGCTTGCAGCCACAGTGGCAATACCCCGGAGGTCGTCGAGGGCTGCGAGATTGCCCTTGCCGCCGGCGCTACGGTGATCGCCCAGACCGACAACGCTGGATCCAAGATTGACTCCGGCAAGTGGACCACGTGGGTCTACCCGTGGGGCGAGGGCGTGCCGCAGGCCGAGGTCCCCGCTGGCATTTCGCTGTCGCTTGCGGCCGAGCTGCTCGATCAGCAGGAGGGCTACGCCGATCTTGCCGATATGTATGCCGGTATCGCCGAGATGGATAAGATTCTTCCCCCGGCACGTGAGAAGGTAAATGCCGAGCTAGGCGATCGTTTTGCCAAGCTTTGCCAGGAGCACGAGTTCTTCTACATTCTGGGCAGCGGTCCCAACTTTAGCCAGACCTACGGTTTCGCTATCTGCTCTCTTATGGAGATGCAGTGGCAGCACTGCAGCTACATCCACTCTGCCGAGTACTTCCACGGCCCCTTCGAGGCTACTCAGGATGGCGTTTTTTACTTCCTGCAGATGGGCTCCAGCGAGTGCCGTGCTATGGACGAGCGCGCCCTTGCGTTCCTTAAGACGCATACCGATACGCTGATGGTGCTCGATGCCAAGGAGTACGGTATGGAAGCCGTGCCGGCGAGCGTCCGTGCCTATCTGGACCCGGTGCTGTTCTACGCCATGAACTGCGAGCTGCGTGCTGCACGCGGCAAGGTGTTTGATCACGATCCCGATTTCCGTCGCTATATGGGTGTTGTCGAGTACTAGAAGGGGCAAAGGCCATGGCATTTAACGTTAACGCGCTCGGATTTGGCGACAACGTCGTCGATCGCTACGAGCATATCCACACCATGTATCCCGGCGGCAATGCGGTGAACTTCGCCGTTTATGCCAAGAAATGCGGTGCCGCACGCTCTGCATACATGGGCATTTTTGGCAATGACGCCGCTGCCGAGCATGTCATTGCAAGCCTCGAGGATGAGGGTATCGAGCTTGACAAGTGCGAGCAGATGATTGGCGAGAACGGAGCGGCTCGCGTGACCGTCGTTGACGGTGACCGTGTCTTCCTCGGCTCCAACGAGGGCGGTATCCGTGGCGATGCGCGCTATGTTCTCGATCGCTTTGACCTTTCGTACATGAAGCAGTTCGATGTGGTTCATTCGGGCAACTATTGCTTCACCGAGCGCGAGCTGCCCAAGTTGAAGGCTGCGGGCGTCACGGTCTCTTTTGACTTTTCGGACGACTCCACCGACGAGCACTACGAGCAGATTGCGCCCTATGTCGATTTTGCTTTCTTTAGTGCGGCGGATGCCGCGAGTGAGGACGAGATTCGCGAGCGTCTGGCATGGGTGAAGGATCTGGGTCCGCGTTTTGTGTCGGCTACGGCGGGCGCCGAGGGCTGCATCGCTTACGACGGCGAGCGTTATTACCGCCAGCTGGCTAAACCGGTAACGGACATGAAGGACACCATGGGGGCGGGCGACTCGTTCCTCACCTCGTTTTTGATGTGCTATCTCGATTCCGCCAAGCGTGGTGAGGGTGGCGCCGAGGCCATCGAGCGCGCGCTCGACTTTGCTGCCGGGTTTGCCTCGACCGTGTGTGGCATGGAAGGTTCTTGGGGCCACGGAGCACCAATCGTCGAATAGCTTAAGAAAGCGTACGGCGGTCTGGCTATGAGGCCTTGGAC
>DXZV01000064.1 GCA_019419485.1 Collinsella sp. | reverse complement strand
TACCATGATGACCATCCACTCCGCCAAGGGCCTGGAGTTCCCGGCGGTGTTCGTAGCCGGCATGGAGGAGGGCATCTTCCCGCACGTGCACGACTTTGGCGGCAGCGATGACCCGGGCAAGCTCGAGGAAGAGCGTCGCCTGGCCTACGTCGCCATCACGCGTGCCCGTAAGCGCCTATTCCTGACCTATGCGGCCACGCGTCGCACCTACGGCTCGACCTCTGCCAACCCGCGCTCGCGCTTCCTCAATGAGATTCCGTTTGAGGATATCGAGTTTAGCGGTATCGGTTCTGCCGGTTTTGAGGGCACGGGCTGGGAGAAGCGCGGCGACCGTCACGGCACCTTTGGCTCGGGCATGGGTTCGGATATGTATGGCGGCAAGGTGTTCGGTTCGCATACGCGCTCGACCGGCGGTTCCGGTTCGCGCGGCGGATCGAGCTTTGACGATTTCTTTGGCGGCAGCAGCTACGGGACCGAGCGCCATCGTGGGGTCTCGCCCGACGCTGGCCGTGTTGCCTCGACCTTTGGCTCGGGCGCACCGCGAGCCAAAAAGCCCTCGTCCAAGGTGTCCCCGACGGTGGAGCGCAAGGTTGATCGCGCCAGCGCATCGCAGGACTTTGCCGCAGGCGATACCGTGAGCCACAAGACCTTTGGCACGGGTACCGTGATCTCGGTCGCCGGAGACATGATCGAGGTTCAATTCGAAAAGACCGGTCAGACCAAAAAGCTGATGAAGGGCTTCGCGCCGATCGTCAAGCTGTCGTGATCCTGGCGGACCTGGGCGGGCGTATAGGGCAACATCGCCTGCTCGGGCAGTCCTGCGCAAGAAGGAGAGCACATTAAGTGCTCTCCTTTGCGTGCGGAACTCGCGATCGATGTTGCCCTATACGCCCGCCCAGGTCCTTGGGTAACGGTGCTTGCGAACGTCGCTCTGCTCGTTCGCTTTTTGATCTGGAGAGCCGGGTGGGCTGATAAATAGATATGGCAAGGGGCTCTCCCGCACATGGACGGGAGAGCCCCTTGTTGCGTTTGGGTTGTTGGTGCGACCTACAGGTGGCTGATGATCAGTTCCATCTTGCCTTCGAGGTCGATGGAGCTGACGGTGCTCGGGGCCAGCAGGTGGCTTCCCTTGTGGACGGGGTCGCCGCAGACGGTGCCTTCGCCGTCGATGACCGACAGACACATGAAGGGCCAGCGCTGGTCGAGGGTTTTGCTGCCGTCGACGCGCACACGATCGACGGTGTAGCAGGAGTTAGACTCGAGCTCGGTCACGCCGTTCACCTCGGGCGCGGTCACCGTGCCGTCGGTCGGAGCCTGGGCATCAAAGTCGATGCAGTCGAGGCTCTGCTCAATGTGCAGCGGGCGCAGGTTGCCGTCGGTGCCGGGACGGTCGTAGTCGTACAGACGATACGTCACGTCGCTCGACTGCTGCGTCTCCAAAATGAGCGTGCCGGTCTTGATGGCGTGCACGGTACCGGAATCAATCTGGAAAAAGTCGCCCTTGTGAATCGGCAACACGTTGAGCATGTCGTCCCAACGTCCTTCCTCGATCATTTGTGCGGCCTCGGCGCGGTCCTTGGCACGCTGGCCGACGATGATCGTGGCGTCGGGCTCGCAGTCCAGCACATACCAACACTCGGTTTTGCCCAGGCTACCGTTCTCGTGCTCGGCAGCGTACTCGTCGTTGGGATGAATCTGGATCGAAAGGTCGTCCTTGGCGTCCAGAATCTTAATGAGCAGCGGGAACTCCTTGCCCTCGCAGTTGCCAAAGAGCTCGCGATGCTCGGCCCACAGCCACGACAGCGTGTGGCCGGCATACGGGCCCTCCGCAATCTGGCAGTCGCCGTTGGGGTGGGCCGAGATGGCCCAGCACTCACCGATGGGGCCATCGGGAATGTCGTAGCCAAATACGGTTTCGAGCTGGCGACCGCCCCAGATCTTCTCGTGGAAGATCGGCGTCAGCTTAATCAAATCGGACATGTTCATACCCCCATTGTGTTGCGCGGGCGCTGCACAAAACAGCTCAAAGCGAGCGCCCGGATGACTACAAAAACCTATGCCAACGTTACGTTGTGCAACTCAAAGCGGTCGCCAACGTTGCGCGAGACCGAATACTCAAAGGCGGCGCCGCTGTCCAAAAAGCCAATCTGGGTGAGCTCGAGCAGGGGAGAGCCAGGCTTGGTGTCCAAGCGCTCGGCTTCTTCCTCGGTTGCTGCCACGGCGCGAATGGTACGGTGGAAGCTCGAAATCTTCAGCCCACATTGCTCGCGGATGAAGTGGTAGACCGATCCGTACAGGTCCTTCTTTTTAAGGCCTGGAATCAGCTCGAGGGGCATGTAGGTGTACTCGATAACGATGGGCTTCTCATCGGCCTGACGCACGCGCACGATGTGATAGGCAAAGTCATCCTCGGCAATTCCCAGCTGGGCTGCGATGTCCGCTGGTGGATTAACAATCGAGAAATCGTAGACCACCGAGGTCACCTTCTCCCCGCGGTGCTCATACGAAAAGCCCTGGGCACGGTCGTTTTTGCCCTGGAAAAACGCCTGGCCGGGAAGCCCCGCCGTGTCCTTAACGTAGGTACCCGATCCGCGTCGGCTGGTAATAAGACCTTCCTCGGTGATTTGCTCGATAGCTCGTTTGACGGTGATTTTGGAAACGCTATAGAGCTCGCAGAACTCAACGACGGTGGGAAGCTTGTCGCCCGGTTTAAGAGTGCCATCCTCGATGCTTCGACGAATATCTGCAGCTATCGCCTCGTATTTGGGAATCATTGAACCTCCTTTCCGACATATATCAATACGCAAGTAAGTATAACCCTTAACAAGGCACCCATATAACCTTTATCTAAGAAGCTCGAGAAAGAAAAAAGAAAAAGACGCTTTACTTTTAGAATTAGAGCGCTATAGTTTAAGCAACGAACGGAATCTTTCCGCAGAACAGGATCGACCGTTTGGGGACGGTTTTGTTTTGGCGGGTTGGATATCGGTATGACCGGTGCGCGCCAGCGCCGGATAACCTGCCAAAGCAAACCCGTCTCCAACCGGAAGCTCTAGAACACGAAAGCGAGGACTTTGATGGCACAGTATCAGCTGCCCCGTGACTTCTTTTTTGGCGCTGCTATGTCCGGCCCGCAGACTGAGGGTCAGTGGAACCAGGGCGGCAAGCTCGAGAACCTGTGGGACACCTGGTCCATCCAGGATCTGGGCTCGTTCTACAACTGCGTTGGCTCTTACGCCGGCAATGACTTTATGGCCAAGTACCAGGAAGACCTTCGCATTTTGAAGGACTTGGGCCTGGATACCTATCGCACTTCCATCCAGTGGAGCCGTCTGCTCGATGCCGACGGCAACCTCAACGAGGAAGGCGCCGCGTGGTATCACGAGTTGTTCCGCGCCTCTCGCGAAGCCGGCCTGGAGCCGTTTGTCAACTTGTACCACTTTGACATGCCCACCTACCTTTTTAACCGTGGCGGCTGGGAGAGCCGTGAGGTTGTCGAGGCTTACGCACATTACGCCGACGTCGCCTTCCACGAGTTTGGCCAGGAGATCAAGTACTGGTTCACCTTTAACGAGCCCATCGTCGAGCCCGAGCAGCGCTATCAGGAGGGCGTGTGGTTCCCGCAGCTCCACGACTTTAGCCGCGCTCGCACCGTGCAGTATCACATCTCGCTGGCACATGCGCTGGCCGTGGCCAACTACCGTCGCGCCTATGACGAGGGCGCCGTTCGCAGCGATGCCAAGATCGGCATGATCAACTGCTTTACCCCGGTCTACACCAAGGAGAACCCCAGCGAGGCGGACCTCGAGGCCGTGCGTATGACCAGCGGCATCAACAACCGCTGGTGGCTCGACCTCATTACCAAGGGCGAGCTTCCCGCCGACGTGCTCGACAGCCTGGCCGAGGGCGGCGTTAAGCTTCCGTTCCGTGCCGGCGACCAAGAGATTCTTAAGCAGGGTGTTGTCGACTGGCTCGGTTGCAACTACTACCACCCCACGCGCGTTCAGGCGCCGGCGAGCAAGATTGACCAGTACGGTCTGCCGCACTTTGCCGACGAGTACGTGTGGCCCGACGCCGTTATGAACGAGAGCCGCGGCTGGGAGATCTACCCGCAGGGCCTCTACGACTTTGGCATGGACTGCGCTAAGAACTACCCCGATCTTGAGTGGTTCGTTTCCGAGAACGGCATCGGCATCATGGACGAATACAAGAACCGAGACGCCGAAGGAACCATCCAGGATGACTACCGCGTCGACTTTGTACGCCAGCACCTGGAGTGGGTTGCCAAGGCAATTGCCGAGGGCGCCAAGTGCCGTGGATACCATTATTGGGCCGTCATCGATAACTGGTCTTGGGCGAATGCCTTTAAGAACCGTTACGGTTTTGTCGAGGTCGACCTTATGGACGGCTACAAGCGCCGCCTTAAGAAGTCGGCAGCTTGGCTCAAGCAGGTCGCCACGACTCACGTGGTTGATTAGCGAACGGGCGAACGCCCAGACCGCGCGCCGCTGCGCGCAACACATGGCACATCTGGTGGCAGAGGGCGACAGACCACCGTGCGCATAGGAAAAGGCCGGATTTGAAAGTTAGGAGCAATCATGGCCAGTGACAACGGAAAGAGCTTCCTCGACAAGTTTGCCGAGGTCTCTGCGAAGGTGGGAAACCAGGTTCACCTGCGTTCCCTGCGTGACGCCTTCGCGACCATCACGCCGCTCTATATCCTTGCGGGTATCGCGGTTCTTATTAACAACGTCGTGTTCCCTCTGTTCCCGCTCGATGCGGCGGGCCTTGCCAACCTTCAGACGTGGGGTTCGGCAATTACGCTGGGCACCCTCAACGTCTCTGCCATTATCTTGGCCGGATTGATTGGCTACAGCCTCGCTAAGAACAAGCGTTTCGATAACCCGCTCGCTTGCGTGGTCGTCGCTATCTCTGCTTTCGTCATCATGATGCCGCAGCAGATCACCGCCTCGCTTGCCGCCACGAGCCCGCTGCTCACCGACAAGATCACCTCCGCCGAGGTCACGGGCGCCCTTTCGACTGCCAACACCGGCACCAACGGTCTGTTCTCGGCTATTATCATCGCCCTGCTTTCCGTCTCGCTCTTCATCAAGATTTCTGGCGTCGAGAAGCTCAAGGTTAAGCTGGGCGAGGGCGTGCCTCCCGCGGTCTCCAACTCCTTCAACGTCATGATCCCGATGCTGCTCAACCTCGCGATCTTCGCTCTTGCCGCAGCCCTGCTCGCCGTGTGCGCCGGCACCGATCTGTGCACCATCATCTCCACGTGCATCTCCAACCCGCTCAAGAGCATCATGAACGCCGGTCCGTGGGCTGTTATCCTCATCTACACCCTTGCTAACCTGCTGTTCTGCGTCGGTATTCACCAGTCCACCATCTCTGGCGCTACCGTCGAGCCGATCCTGACCATGCTCATCGTCGACAACATGGCTACCTTTGCCGCCGGTGGCACCATCCAGCCCGATCACTACATGAACATGCAGATCGTTAACAGCTTCGCCCTCATCGGCGGCTCGGGCTGCACCCTCATGCTTCTGCTCGACACGCTCCTGTTCTCCAAGAACAAGGCTTCCGAGACCGTTTCCAAGATGGCTATCCTGCCTGGTCTGTTCAACATCAACGAGCCGGTTATCTACGGTTACCCCATCGTGTACAACCTGCCGCTCATGATCCCGTTCGTCCTTCTTCCCGATCTGTTCATCGGCATCACCTATGGCCTTACCTGCGCAGGCATCATCAGCCCCTGCATCGCCCAGGTGCCCTGGACCATGCCTCCCGTCATCAATGCCCTGCTCGCTACGGGCTTTGACTGGCGCGCCGGCGTGTGGCAGGCTCTCGAGATTGTCATTGGCATGGCCGTCTACCTGCCCTTTATGAAGATTTCCGAGAAGGCAATCGCCAAGCAGGAGGCTCTCGCCGAGTAGAACGCCTAACGTTCGTCCCTTTCACCTTTGCGGGCGCCGGTACGCGGCGCCGGTGCCCGCAGCTCTCTCCCTTGTGTAAAGATGCAGGGGGGTGGGCACAATAGCCGCAAGGAATAAAACCAGTTGTCGTCTGCGCGCCGCGCAGTTATAAGGAGGAAACCATGAAGAAGATCATGCTCTGCTGCAATGCCGGTATGTCCACGAGCCTGCTGGTCCAGAAGATGCAGGCCGAGGTTGCAAACCGTGGTCTGGATATTGAGGTCGAGGCTCGTCCCATGAACGAGGCCCACGATCACCTGGACGAGTGCGACATGTTGCTGCTTGGTCCGCAGATCGGCTACACCAAGGGCGATTTTGAGAAGGAGGCCGCCGGTCGTTTTCCGGTCGAGGTCATCAACATGGTCGACTACGGCCGCATGAACGCTGCCGGCATCATCGACCACTGCGTCAGCGTGATGGGCTAGGTGCTCTGCATGGAGGATATGAACGAACTGCAGATGACCTGCTTCGAGATCATCAGCTACGTCGGTACCGCCAAGAGCATGTACATCAATGCCGTGCAAAAGGCCAAGGAGGGCGATTTTGACGCCGCCGAGGAGCTTATCAAGCAGGGCGACGAGGCCTATAACGGTGGCCACGATGTTCACATGGGGCTTCTGAAGAAGGAGGCCAACGGCGAACGTAACGGCGAGGCCCCGTTGATTTTGCTGCATGCCGAGGACCAGATGGCCGGCACCGAGACCATGCGCGTCATGGCGACGGAGCTCATCGAGGTTCACAAGCAGCTGCAGGCACTTCAGGCCTAGTCGGCGTTATCGCCGCGACGGACCGTGCGGTCCAACAGACAACATAGTCCCTTTGACGGGCGCCGGGAGCCTCCGCCTCCCGGCGCCTTTATTTTTGGGGATGGTCTTGCGCGGCCTGTTGGGCAGCCAATTGCGTTACCCCAGATAAAACCTGCCAAAACAAACCTGTCCCTTTTTGGTAGGTTTTTGCCTTGAGAGCGGTACCATACAGGCAATGTTTAAACGAGAAAGGTGGGCTCCCATGGAACCTAAGCAGTACTACATCGGCATCGACGTCGGCGGCACTTCGGTTAAGGAGGGCCTGTTCGACGAGGACGGCAACCTGCTTGCCAAGGCCAGCGTGCCCACGCCTCCTATCGTTGACGCCGCGGGCTTTGCCGCGGTGACCGAGGCTATCGACCAGGTGGTCGCCAAGGCACAGATTCCGCGTGCCTTTGTGGCGGGCATTGGCCTGGCCGTTCCGTGTCCCATCCCGGCGTCGGGCGATGCCAAGGTCAAGGCCAACATTGCCATTAACCTGCCCGAGCTGAGGGTCGCCATTCAGAAGCACTGCCCCGATGCGGTCGTTAAGTATGAGAACGATGCCAACGCCGCTGCCATGGGCGAGGCCTGGCTCGGTTCTGCCAAGGGCGTGCAGAACGTGGTGATGGTCACCATCGGTACCGGCGTGGGCGGCGGCGTTATCGTTAACGGCGACGTGGTATCGGGCGTTGTGGGCGCCGGCGGCGAGATTGGCCACATGTGCCTGAACCCGGCCGAGGAGCGCACCTGCGGCTGTGGCGGCCATGGCCATCTGGAGCAGTATTCCAGCGCCACCGGCGTGGTGAGCAACTACCTTGCCGAGTGCAAGAAGGCGGGCGTCGAGCCCATTGAGCTCACCGGCCCCTCCGATTCCAAGGACGTGTTCCAGGCCTGCCGCGAGGGCGACAAGCTCGCGCTGGCCGCAGCCGACACCATGGCCGACTACCTTGGCCGCGCCCTGGCGCTTATCGCCAACGTGGTCGACCCCGAGATGTTCCTGATCGGTGGCGGCGCGTCCGCTTCGGCCGATGTTTATCTCGACAAGGTTCGCGAGCACTTTAAGCAGTACGCGCTCTCTGCCTCGCGCGAGACGCCCATTAAGGTCGCTTCGCTCGGAAACGACGCCGGCATCATCGGTGCCGCCTACGTAGCCCTGCGCGCCGCCGGTAAATAGCTGGTGCAAGGGGGTCAGGTTACTTTGCACCAACACGGTGCAAAAGGGACAGTCTTGGCCCCCATGCCTGCCCCAAAATATGCCGTGACCCTTCCGTCTGCGAAGGCTCGGCATCGGCGTGCTACCATAGCTACGTCCAAGTACACATATCAAGTGGAGGATATCCATGGCAAACGTTCTTGTCTTTGGTCACCAGAACCCCGATAACGACGCCATCATGAGCGCCGTCGTCCTGTCCCAGCTGCTCAACCAGGTTGAGTATGCCGGCAACACCTACGAGGCCTGCGCCCTTGGTCAGCTTCCGGCCGAGTCCGCCAAGCTGCTCGCCGACGCCGGCATCGCCGAGCCCCGCGTGATCGAGTCCGTCGAGGCCGGTCAGCTCGTCGTCCTCACCGACCACAACGAGTCTGCCCAGTCCGTCGCCGGCCTTAAGGACGCCACGGTCTTTGGCGTTGTCGATCATCACCGCATCGGCGACTTCGAGACCGCCGGCCCGCTGCACTACATCTGCCTGCCCTGGGGCTCCAGCTGCACCATCGTCACCAAGCTCGCCGGCGTGCTCGGCGTTGAGCTTTCCGACGTCCAGGCTAAGCTGCTGCTCTCGGCCATGATGACCGACACGCTCATGCTCAAGAGCCCCACCACCACCGATGTCGACCGCGCCGTCGCCGCCAAGCTCGGCGAGCAGGTGGGCGTCGACCCGGTCAAGTTTGGCATGGAGGTCTTCCTCACCCGTCCGTCCGGCTCCTTTACCGCTGCCGAGATGGTCGGCAACGACATCAAGATGTTCGAGGTTGCTGGCAAGAAGCTC
>DXZV01000063.1 GCA_019419485.1 Collinsella sp. | reverse complement strand
CTTCTTCATGCCAAGGCCCTTGCAGATGGATACGGCAAAGGCGTCCATCGAAAGACCGATGGCGAGCAATGCGAGCTCTACAAGTCCCATAGTCTGGCTCCCTCTCTGCGGGCAGGCCCGCGTGTACCTCTTGGGGGAGCAACAAAAAAGACTCGTGGCGTACGCGTTGCGCGCACAACCACGAGTCTCGTTCATTAAGGCAAGCCAGGTCGATTCGACCAGTATGTTGACTTGCCGCGCCACCGGAGGCGAACCCGGCCACGCGACTACTCCCTCATTTGTGTGAGACCCGATGCTATCACAAGAGCAGTCAAATTGGGACGGGGCTCTCGGCGGTGTTCGCTCATTCTGTAAGCATCGGATTTCGCGAGCGCCGCGGGGACAAACCGTGAGAAACTATTTAGCGTTTATGGAGCGTATACGATGGGAGCGATGCCTTGGATAAGAACGAGCTGCAAAAGCGTATGGAACAGGCCATCCGCCTGACGGCACCTGGTCAGCCGATCCGCACTGCCCTCGACATGATCATCGCCGGTCACCTGGGCGCCCTTATCTGCGTTGGCGACACCGAAAACGTGCTCGCTGCCGGTAACGACGGCTTCCCGCTCAACATTTCGTTCACCTCGAACCGTCTGTTCGAGCTCTCCAAGATGGACGGCGCCATCGTCATCGACGGCGACCTCACCCAGATCCTGCGCGCCAACTTCCATCTCAATCCCGATCCCTCGCTTGCCACGAGCGAGACGGGCATGCGTCATCGCACCGCCGCTCGCATGTCGGTGCTCACCGATGCCATTGTGATCTCGGTCTCGGCCCGTCGTGCCGTCGTCAACGTGTACGTTCACGGCAAGAGCTACGAGATCCAGCCCGTCACCACCATCATGAGCTCGGTCAACCAGCTCGTCGCCACGCTCCAGACCACCCGTCAGTCGCTCGACCGCTCCCTGCTGCGTCTGACGGCCCTCGAGCTCGATGACTACGTTACGCTCGCCGACATCACCGGCATTTTCTCGAGTTTCGAGATCATGCAGCAGGCAAAGACTGAGCTTAAGGATTGCATTGTCAAGCTGGGCAACCAGGGCAAGCTCGTGCAGATGCAGCTCGAGCAGCTCGCCGGCTCCAGCATGGATACCGAGTACGACCTGATGATTCGCGACTATGCGAGCGATTCCTCCGAGGCCAATGCCGAAAAGATCCGCGCCAACCTGAGCCGTATGACGCCCAAGGACTTGTCCGACCCGCAGCATGTGGCGGCGGTTCTGGGTTACGACGACCTGGACGAGGACTCCGTTATGACACCGCTGGGCCTGCGCACGCTTTCGCGCGTGTCCGTCGTGCGCGACGGCGTGGCCGAGAAAATCGTCGACGAGTATGGATCGCTGCAGGAGCTCATGGACGACATCAGCGAGGATCCGGAGCGCCTGGGCGACTTTGGCGTTAACAACCCTGCCATTCTTGCGGACTCCCTGTACCGCATGAAGGGCACCAAACAGGGGAACGCATAATGGCGCCCGTATGCGCCGTGGTCGTTGCCGGTGGCAGCGGCCAGCGCTTTGGTAACCCCGGTGGCAAGCAGCTCGTTAACGTGGCGGGTCGTCCGCTCATGAGCTGGTCCATCCGCGCGTTCGATCGTAGCGACAAGGTCGGCCACATCGTGGTAGTGTGCCCTGCCGAGCGCCGTGCCGAGATGCGCCGCCTGGCCATCGACCCGTTTGACTATGACACGCCCATCAGCTTTGCCGATGCCGGCGCGACCCGCCAAGATTCCACCCGTGCCGGCGTGCATGCGGTACCGACGGGTTTCGAATATGTCGCTATCCACGACGGCGCCCGTCCGCTTATCACGACCGAGGCCATCGATCATGCGATCGACGTGCTTGTGGGCGACTGTGCCCTCGACGGTGTCGTGTGCGGCCAGCCTGCCATCGACACACTCAAGATTGTCGACGGCGACAACATCGTCGAGACGCCGCCGCGCGAGCTGTACTGGGCCGCGCAGACGCCGCAGATCTTTAGCGTCGACGCCATGAAGCGCGCCCATGCCGCGGCGATTGCCGAGGGCTTTATCGGGACCGACGATTCTTCGCTGGTCGAGCGCATGGGCGGGCGCGTTCGCTGCGTCCAGAGTCCACGCGACAACCTTAAGGTGACGGTACCCGAGGACCTGCGCCCCGTAACCGCGATTCTGCTCGGCCGCATGGCCGAGGGAGAGGACCTTCCCCATGTTCAGTAATCTGCGCATTGGACACGGCTACGACGTTCACCGTCTGGTGGAGGGGCGTCGATGTATCATCGGCGGGGTTGACATTCCCTACGAGCGCGGCCTGCTGGGCCACTCTGATGCCGATGTGCTCGCGCACGCGTTGGCCGACGCCATTCTGGGCGCCTGCCGCGGGGGAGACATCGGCAAGCTGTTCCCCGATACCGACCCTGCCTACGAGGGTGCCGATTCGATGGTGCTGCTCGCTCGCGTGATGGACTATGCGCGCGAGCTGGGCTTTGAGTTTGTCGATGCCGATTGCACCATTGCCTGCCAGCAACCCAAGATCACCCCGCACCGCGATGCCATGCGCGCCAACCTTGCCCATGCCCTGGGCGTCGACGTCGAAAACGTGGGCGTCGCCGCCACTACGACCGAAAAGCTCGGTTGGGAAGGCCAGGGCGAGGGAATCGGCGCCTGGGCCGTCTGCCTGCTACAGAAAACCGTTAAGGAGTAACAAATGCGTATCTACAACAGCGCTACCCATAAAAAGGAAGAGTTCCAGCCCATCGAGTCCGGCAAGGTCCGCATGTACGTGTGCGGCCCCACGGTCTACGACAACATCCACATCGGCAATGCCCGCACGTTCATCAGCTTTGACGTGATTCGTCGCTGGCTCATCGCGAGCGGCTACGAGGTCACGTTCGCCCAGAACCTCACCGACGTCGACGACAAGATCATCAAGCGCGCCAACGAGCAGGGCCGTACGGCTGCCGAGGTCGCGACGGAGTTCTCCGACAAGTTCATCGGCGTCATGCGCGCCGCCAACGTGCTCGATCCCGATGTGCGCCCCCGCGCCACCAAGGAGATCGGCCCCATGATCGCCATGATCAAGACGCTTATCGAGCAGGGCCACGCTTACGCAGCCGATAACGGCGATGTGTACTTTGCCGTGCGCAGCGATCCCAACTATGGTCAGGTCTCGGGCCGCAACATCGACGACCTTATGGTTGGCGCGCGCATCGAGGAGAACGAGGACAAGAACGACCCGCTCGACTTTGCCCTGTGGAAGGCCGCCAAGCCCGGCGAGCCCAGCTGGCCGAGCCCCTGGGGCGAGGGCCGTCCCGGCTGGCACACCGAGTGCGCCGCCATGGTACACCGCTACCTGGGCACCCCGATTGACATCCACGGCGGCGGCTCCGACCTTGCCTTCCCGCATCACGAGAACGAGTGCGCCCAGGCCACCTGCGCCTGGCACCAGGGCTTCTCCAACACCTGGATGCACACGGGCATGCTGCTGGTAGACGGCGAGAAGATGTCCAAGTCGCTCGGAAACTTCTTTACGCTGGCCGAGGTGCTCGAGCGGCACTCTGCCGCGGCCCTGCGCCTACTGATGCTGCAGACGAGCTATCGCTCGCCGCTCGACTTTTCTTGGGAGCGCCTGGAGGGTGCCGAGAACTCGCTCACGCGTATCGCCGGAACGGTCGAGAACCTGCGCTGGGCCGCGAACCATGCGACGGCCGATGCCGATGAGGCAGCATCCGAGGCGTTTGCCGCCAAGGCCGCCGAGACCCGCGCCACCTTTAAGGAGTGCATGGACGACGACTTTAACACCGCCGGTGCCATGGGTGCCGTCTTTGGCTTTGTGACCGAGTGCAACCAATACCTGGAGCAGGCGGGCGATGCCGTCGACAAGGCCGCAGTCCTGGCTGCCGCCGATACGCTGGTTGAGCTGCTCGACACATTTGGCGTCGAGCTTCCCGAGCCCAAGGTCGAGCTGCCGCTGGGCCTGCTGGGCGTTGCCGCCGGCCTAGTCGCCTACACGGGTGACGACGTGGACGAGGCCGCTGCCAAGATTCTCGAGGCCCGCGCCGAGGCCCGCGCCGCCAAGAACTGGGATCTGGCCGACGCCATCCGCGACCAGCTCAAGGACCTCGGGCTGACGATCGAGGACACTGCCACTGGCACCCGTATTAAGAGTCTCTAGTATTTGTCGACCGTTCGAGGTGCGGCAGATTGCCTTGAAAGAGGAGGGCATAGACCTGGTGGTCATGCCCGACGATTGAAAGGCAAGGTGCCGTGGCTCGGACGGTCGATTCTTGTTCGTTATCTATTTAAGGAGGCCGATATATGGCCGACAATCGCAAGCGTGCATCGCGTGGGGGCAAGCAGGCTGCTTCTGGCTCGCGTCCGATTCGCCGCAACGACCGCGCTGCCGCTCCCAAGGGCCAGCGCGAGCGTAGCCGCGATAACGTCCAGGTTCCCAAGGGCGAGTTTATCGAAGGTCGTCGTGCTGTCGCCGAGGCGCTGCGCACCGGTTTTCCCGTCAAGTGCGCGCTCATTGCCGAGGGCGGGGAGCGCGATGCCGCTCTGTCTCGTCTGGTCGACGACCTCAACGCCGCGGGCGTCCGCATTAAGTATGTGCCGCGCGCGCAGCTCGACGCACTGTCGAGCCATGGCGCTCACCAGGGCATCGCGCTCGAGGTTGGCAACTTCCCCTATGCCGATGTCGCCGATATTCTCGACCGCGCGGGCGACAGTCCGGCGCTCGTCATCGTGCTCGACCATGTGACCGATGACGGTAACTTTGGCGCCATCGTGCGCTCTGCCGAGGTCGTGGGCGCCGCGGGCGTCATCATCGCCAACAAGCGTGCCGCCGGCGTGACCGTGGGCAGCTACAAGACTTCAGCCGGCGCCGTCATGCATCTGCCTATCGCGCAGGTGCCCAACATCGCCCGTGCGCTCGACGATCTTAAGGCCGCTGGCTTTTGGGTGGGCGGCGCTTCCGAGCACGCCGAGGGCAGCTGCTGGGATGCTCCCTTCGAGGGCCGCGTGGCGCTCGTCATGGGCTCCGAGGGTGATGGCATCTCGCGTCTGGTGCTCGAGAAATGCGACTTTTTGACCAAGCTTCCCCAGCGCGGCATGACCGAGAGTCTCAATGTGGCCCAGGCGACCACCGCGCTGTGCTTTGAGTGGCTGCGCCGCAATGCCGGCGAGCTCATGGGGGAGGAGTAGCGCATGTCCAAGAAGAACCGCGCCAAGTCCAAGGCCAAGCGCTTTGGCGAAGGCTCGGCCAAGCCGATTGTTTCGGCCGCGACCTATGGCGTGGGCGGCAATGCGTTTGCGCAGGCCATCGCCGATCCGGTCTCGACGGTGCACTCCAATAAGCCCGAGCTGCTGGTGGTCGACGGCTACAACGTGATCCACTGCACGCCGCGCTACGAAAAGCTCGTGTACGACCATTCCGACGATCCATATTCCAGCGACGTTCACGATATGGCGCGCACCGCCCTCATCAACGACGTCGCCGCCTTTGCCCAGGGCCGCTACGAGGCCGTGATCGTGTTCGACGGTGCGGGCAATATCTCCAGCGAGCGCCCCAACCTGCCGGCCCGTGGCGTGCGCATCGAGTTTTCGCCGACGGGTGTCTCTGCCGATACCGTGGTGCAGAAGCTCTGCATTGAGGCGCGCGAGGAAGGTCGCGCGTGCTCCGTGGTGTCGAGCGACGGCACGATCCAGGCCGTCGTCATGGGCAAGGGAGTCACGCGCATCTCGAGCCGCATGCTGGTGGACGAGATCAAGCAGATAGATAACGATGTTCACGAGGCAGAGGAAGCTCCGCAGATCAAGATGACCCTGGGCAGCCGCCTGAGCCCCGATGCCCTGGCAAAGCTCAAGGCGTTGCGCGGACGGTAGGGGAGTTGCGGCAGAGAGCCGTTTCCTAGATTGGTCTACCCGCTGATTTGTAATCAGTGGGTTGCGGGTTTGCAGCTGTCAAAACGAATAGGTTTATGTTTTGACGAACAGATAAAACTGTTCGTTCTGACGAACGGTTTTTGAGATGTGGTCGGTCGAAGGGCCTGTTGCGCCCCGTCCTCAATTCCTTTATCCTAAACAGGCTTCGCGCGAAAGCGCCAAGTGTGCCAGTGTGGCGCAACGGTAGCGCAACTGATTTGTAATCAGTGGGTTGCGGGTTCGATTCCTGTCACTGGCTCCATGAGAGTTTCGGGCTCTGTCTCTATATGGGACAGGGCCCGTTTCTATTTAGGTGGTGCGCCATCGGGTTAGCGCCCATCCCGTTTTTGGTTTGTCTCGTCCTCCAGTTTGTCTAAATCTGTAACACCAAGACCGATATTCGGCATCTAACTGTTACAGATTGAGATGAAACTTAGGGTGTTTTAGGAATATCTTGATCTGTAACATGTAGAAGCGGAATAGGCCTCTTGCTGTTACAGATCGAGACAAGGGCGGACGCGGATCTGGATGTCCTGCTCGAGCGTGGATTTCTGGATACGCGAGCGAAGAAAATCTCCCGACCGGAGAACGAGCGTGGATAATTAACTTGGATAGGGAGCTAAGGTAAACACCGATTGTCTATCGACGGCTTTAGAAACAACGACCCCGATTTCATTGTGGAATCGGGGTCGTTTGTGCCTCAGGAATCCGAATGGATTAATCGAGCTCCTAAGGAACTTCTTGGGTTCTTGCTAATGGTCTGCCGAGGATGTCCCCAATGCAAACAGCGGGCATCTACTCAATATAGCTGGGGTTCTTCTTGATGATCACGCGTGCAGCGATGAAGGAGACGACGATGGCGATGATGGCGACAACGCATGCCAGCACGAAGTTACCCATGGACCCATCGGGAGCGATAAAGATGAGTGCCGAAAGAAGGCCGGGGCATGCTCCCGCAACATACTCTTTCAGAACAAAGATGCCTGCAGGGAGTCCAGCGCAGAGCGCGCCGATTGCCGTGCCGACAAGCAGGCGGGGACGCTCGATGAGGCAACCGTAGAACGCGGGCTCGGTTACGCCACAGAGTGCGGTGACGGCAACCGTGGTGACCATACCCCTCTTCTCTTTGTTTCCCTTCATGGCAGTTGCCAGGGCGAGGCTCGTGCCGCCAATGCAGAGGTTCGAGATGAATCCAAAGATAATGGGTGCCCAACCGAGCTGCGCCAGGCTCGTAACTTCGATTGCGATGTAAGCCTTATCGAGACCGAGCATGACGAAATAGGGGTTAAGGGCTGCCAGGATCGGAGTAGCGATAAATGCCACGTTGTCCATAAGCCACGTGACGGCATCGCTCAGCGCGTAGCCCATCATGCTGCCGGCGGGGCCAAGGATAATAAGCTCGACGGGCACGACGATGATCATGGTGAGCAGCGGCTTCAAGAACAGTTTGGTAACGTCGGGAATGATCTTCTGAAGGCCGCGGTCGACAAAGTACATGAATACAACGCCCAGTACGATGGGCACTACCGTACTCGAATAGTCGTTCGTCGGGATGGGAATACCAAGAAAGTCGAGACCCTCGGCACCGCTAATGGACGAGCTGATCATGATCGCGCCCAGCAATGCGCCCATGATGGGCTGCATCTTCATGACGGCCGCGAGCTGATAACCAAGATAAACGGGTAAGAAGCTAAACGAAGCGCTAAAGATCGCCAACAGGACCTGGGCGGTTCCGCTATCGGTGCTCAATCCGCAATAATTGACCAGGAGATTCTTGATCGAAAGAATGAGTCCGCCAACGATGAGCGCCGGGACGATGGGCATGAATACCTGTGCAGAGACGTTCCCGAATTTCTCAATCAAGCCCATGGCGGTGTTACCGCTTTTAATGCCTTCTGCAAGGTCTTTGGCGGTTTGGGCATCGTCGGCAACCGTGCCACCGCCGACTTCGATTCCCGCGAAGTCGAGGAAGTCGTTGTAAGCCTCGGTGACGTTGGGGCCGATGATCACCTGAAGCTGGCCACCGCTGACTACTGCCCCGAGCGCCTGATCGGCCGATTTGGCGAGCTGGAGATCGATGATCGAGGTGTCTCGTG
Organism: Collinsella sp.; assembly: GCA_019419485.1. Lineage (GTDB taxonomy): Bacteria > Actinomycetota > Coriobacteriia > Coriobacteriales > Coriobacteriaceae > Collinsella. Next base: position 771 of record DXZV01000063.1, on the reverse strand, counting down.
CGTCGATGCGAAGGCGCGTCGCACAATGAGTTACCGATGTAATGTTCTCTTTGCCGCCAACAGCCTTTAGGACTGTTTCGGACATTGCCTGATATTTCATCTCTTTCTCCTAACCTTCCTGCTCCTGATACTTCGAGATAAGGTCTCGGTACCAATACCAGCTCTTTTTGGGGGTGCGCTCCAGATTGTTCTCGAAGTCGATATGGACAAGTCCGTATCGTTTTTCGTAGCCGTTGATCCAGCTATACAGATCCATCGTCGACCAGAGGTAGTAGCCCTCAACGCGCGCGCCGTCGCGCTTAGCCCTCATCATGTGCTCGATGAACTGGCCCAGAAGCTCGATGCGGTCATCATCGTGGATTATTCCGTCTGCGTCTGGTTGCTCATAGGCGCCATGTCCGTTTTCCGTAATAAAGATGCGGGGCGCGTCATAGCGCTCGTGGACATCCATGATGGTTGAATACATGCAACCTGGGAGTATTTCGCGGCCCCATTTATTGCGGGGAACATTGCTGTCGCGGGCGCTTTCAAACAAGGGCGCAATGCATTTTCCTTCGACCTTTTTGCTCGAACCGCCCTTATTGTTCGCCGAAACGGCAAGCTCTCCACCGTGCCAGTCGGTTACATACTCTCGGCAATACACGTTGAGTCCAATAAAATCGACTTTACCGTCTCTGAATTCTTCTACGTCATTTGGGGATCGATAGAGCGAGACGCCAAGTTTTTCAAGGATTTCGTCCATTTCTGGCGGCAGTTGACCCTGAAGCGCTG
>DXZV01000062.1:4079-8848 GCA_019419485.1 Collinsella sp. | reverse complement strand
CTCCGATGCCGACATGAGCACGAGCCTGATGCTGTCGCTGCAGACGCTCGTCGAGGAGCTGGGCAGCCGCTGTGGCGGTCGCGTGTGGGTCATGGTGACCAGCCAGGAGGCCATCGACGAGGTCGCCATGATCGTGGGCGACGACTTCTCCAAGATTCAGGGCCGCTTTAACACGCGCCTTTCGCTCTCCAGCTCCAGCGTGGACGAGGTCATCCAGCGCCGCGTGCTGCAAAAGAACGATGCCGCGTCGGCAAAGCTCCAGCAAGACTATGAGGCCCAGAGCACCGTGCTCAAAAATGTGTTCTCCTTTGACGGTTCGCGCGGCGACCTTATTGGCTATGCCAGCCGCAAGGACTTTACGGATAGCTACCCGTTTGTGAACTACCAGTTTAAGGTGCTGCCCGACGTTATGACCGAGGTGCGAAAGCACGGCGTAAAGGCCAAGCACATGTCCACGGGCGAGCGCTCCATGCTCTCGGCCTTCCAGGAATCGGCCCAGGCCATCCAAGACCAAGAGGTGGGCGCCCTAGTGCCGTTCTGGCGCTTCTTCGATACCATCGCTAAGGACCTGGAGCACGGCGTGATCCAGGTGGTCACGCGTGCCGAGCGCGCGGCCGAGGATGGCCATGGCCTTAAGGCCGAGGACGTTAAGATCCTAAAGCTGCTGTATCTGATCCGCTATATCGACTACATCAAGTCCAACGTCGAGAATATCTCCATCCTTATGGTCGACGGCATGGACGTGGACAAGGCCGCCCTTAAGGACCGTGTTAAGGAGTCGCTCGACCGCCTGGTGCGCGAGAACTACGTGGCACGTCAGGGCGATACGTATAACTTCCTTACCGACGAGGAGCAGGATATCTCGCGCGCCATCAACGAGACGCCGGTGGATGCTGCCCTGATTATCGAGGGTATTAAAAAGTCGCTCTTTAGCGGCATCTATACGGCCACCAAGCTGCGCGTGGGCGCCAACGATTTTCCCTTCGACCGCTATGTTGACGACTCGGTCTACGGTGTGGCCCAGGGCGGCATGAAGCTCAACGTGGTCACGGTGGCCGATGACCTCTCGCGCGCTGACGACGCCGAGCTCGCCGTCAAGTCTGCCAATATTGCGCTGGTGGTGCTGGCAGACGACATCGACTACTTCGACGACCTGCAGAATGCCGCCAAGATTCGCAAGTATCGCAAGACCATCAACACCGAGGCTCTGGCGCCTTCGACCCAGCAGATTATCCAAGCAAAGATGAAAGAGGCCACCTTCGTAGAGCGCGAGGCAGCCAAGCTGCTCGAGGAGGCCGTGCTGCATGCCCGCGTGGCCGTGAACGGTTCCGTGATCACGATCCGCGCTACCAAGCCTGCCGATGTGTTTGATCAGGCGCTGTCCAAGCTGACGGACGCCATCTTCACCAAGGCCGACTACATCGCCGACCCCGCCAAGACCGACGACGACATTCGCGCCACGCTGCGCGGTGCCAACCAGGTGGCGCTCGACGGTCAGAGCTCCAAAAATGCCCGCGCCGAAAAAGAGATCGCTGACTTTTTGCATGCCCAGACGCGCCTATCCCTCAATACGACCATGGGCGACCTGCAGCGTAAGTTCCAGGGCGCTCCCTATGGCTGGCGCGAGATCGACATTGCCAACGTTGTGGCCCAGCTGGTGGTTTCGCAGCGCGCGACCATTACGGCTGCCGGCGCCAATGTCGCTCCCGGCGACCTACGTATGATTTCGTTCCTGCGCAAGGATGCCGACAAGGCCCAGGTGCGCGAGCGCGTAAAGATGAGCGACGAGCTTATCAAGAAGGTTAACAGGGTGCTGCGCGAGACCTTCGATGCCAAGCGTGATATTTCCAACGAGGACGAGCTTACCGCCACGGTGGTCGATACGCTTACGGGCTACAAGAACGAGTGCGTAGAGCTCACGAACAACAACTTTACGGGCCTGGCCCCGGCCTATCCGTATCCGGGCCTAAAGGTGCTGGAAGACGGTATTAAGCTGACCACGCGCCTGCTGGACAACCAAAACGATGCCCAGACGCTCTTTAATGCCTTTGTAAAGGCTCAGGACGATCTGGACGATTGGAAAGAGGACTACGACCAGGTCGTATTCTTCTTTGAGAGCCAAAAGCCCGTCTTTGATAAGGCCGTTGAGTTTATGGGCCTTATGAAGGACGAGGGCTTCTACATGGACTCGAACGCCCAGGCGGTCGAGGCCAACAAGCGCATTGAGCAGATTCTTAAGAACCCGCGCCCGTATCGCGAGGTCCGCGAGTTCCACGAGCTGATGGAGCCGGTCATGACTGCCCACAAGCAGATGGTCGATGCCAAGCGCAGAGGTACGCTGGACGACATTACCGCCCAGATGGCCCAGGTGCACGAGTATGCCCAGAGTCAGGACGGCTATGCCAAGCTGGCCGAGCACGCCATTGAGGACGCCGGCCGTATGGCAAAGACGTTCGAGAGCCGCGCTCATGCCGCCACCAAGGCAAGCGGGCTTGCCGCGCTCAAGCAGCAGCTGATTGAGTATTGCGACCGTGCATGCGAAAAGATCGACACCGCCATCGAGGAGGAGAAGGCCCGTCAGCAGCGCGAGAGCCGCCGCAAAGAGGTCACGCCCACCGGCGAGATCGTTACCGCGATCAAGGACAACGACAAGGACGCCCCGGCGGCTGCAAAAACTGAGCCCGCGCCCAGGATTAAAAAGCTGCGCCTGGCCGAACTGGGCGAGCGCAAAAAGCTGGAGAGCGAAAGCGACATCGATGCCTACCTTGGTCAGCTCCGCGCACGTCTGCTTGCCGAGCTGCAGGGCAATGACGCCATTCGCCTGAGCTAACCAAGAACCACTGGGGAAGGGGAGTCCGCCATGAACGATACTGCCATCAAGAACTACTGCATCTGGGCCCGCAACGAGCTCATCGCCGACGTCGAGGCCCGCATGAGGCTCTACGGCGTGGCCGAGGGCGCCGAGCCCGCCGGCGCCACGGCGGTGGGCGGGCGCGCCCTGTCCCCGGAGGAGACCGAGTGGCGCGACGCCCTGCTGCGAGCCGCGGCAGAGGAGGGCTTCGCCCACCTGCGCGACCGTGCGGCCTACACCTGGTTCAACCGCATCGCCGCCGTGCGCTACATGGAGGTCAACGACTTCCTGCCCAGCCGCGTGCGCATGTTCACCCGCCCGGCGGCGGACGGCTCTTGGGAGCTGGGCAGCCAGGCCGTGGACGAGGCGCTCGACGTGGAGATCGATGGGGCCGACCCCGCCCGCGTCGCCGAGCTCAAGCAGACCGGCGAGGACGGGCCTCTGTTCCGCTACCTGTTCCTTGCCCAGTGCGCCGAGCTCTCCGGCTGCCTGTCCGGCGTGTTCCAGCCCGTGGACGAGTGCGTGGCCCTGCTGCTGCCGGCCAACCTCATGGACCCCGACGGCGTCATCGGCCGCATGGTGGGCGACATTCCTGAGGAGGACTGGCGGAAGAACGTCCAGGTCCTGGGCTGGATGTACCAGTACTACAACTCGGAGGTCAAGGACGCCTTCTTCGCCTCCAAGGCGAAGGAGACCCCCGACACCATAGGGCCCGCCACCCAGCTGTTCACGCCCGACTGGATCGTGCGCTACATGGTGCAGAACTCGCTGGGGCGCCTGTGGATGCTCAACAACCCGGGAAGCCCTCTGCGCGAGCGGATGGAGTACTACATCGAGCCCGACTCCGAGCACGAGGACTTCATAAAGATCGGCGGCCCCGAGGACATCTCCCTCTGCGACCCGGCGTGCGGCTCGGGCCACATCCTGGTATACGCCTTCGAGCTGCTGGCGCAGATGTACCTGGAGCGCGGCTACCGCGAGCGCGAGATCCCCGAGCTCGTCCTGTCGAAGAACCTGCACGGCATGGAGATCGACCCCCGCGCCGCCCAAATCGCGCGGCTGGCGCTGGCCATGTGCGCCCGCGGCATGGACCGCCGCTTCTTCGGCCGCGGCGTGCAGGCCGACATCGCCGTGCTCGCGCCGGTCGTGCTGGGGGAGGGCGACGTCCCGCACGGCAGCGCGCTCGAGAAGAAGAAGGACCTGGTCGACGCCCTGGCGCACCTGGACGAGGCGGGCTCGCTGCTCGCCCCGGGCGGGGACGACCTCGCAGCGATCCGCGAGGCGATAGAGCTCACCGGTTCCGACGGCCTGTTCGGCAGCAACTCAAAGGAGAAGCTCCAGCGCGCCCTCGCCACCTGCGAGACCCTTGCCCGCCGCTATGACTGCGTAGTTGCCAATCCGCCCTACATGGGCAGCTCCAGTTTCGGCCCCTTCATGTCCAAATGGGTCAAGAAGAACTACCCCGACGTCAAGAGCGACCTGTGCACGTGCTTCATCGAGCGCGGCTTCAGCCTGGCGAAGGACCGCGGCTACGCGGCCATGATTACCATGCAGAGCTGGATGTTCCTGGGCAGCTTCGAGAAGATGCGCTCCTCGCTCATCGAGGGCAAGTCGATCCTCTCCATGCTGCACCTTGGCCCCCGCGCGTTCGACGCCATCGGCGGCGAGGTCGTCAACGTCACGGCCGACGTCGTCTACAACGGCCGCGCGGCATGCGAGGGCGCCTACGTCCGCCTCGTTGACATCAGCGGCAGCGAGGCCAAGCGCCAGAAGGCCCTGGAGGCGATCCGAAACCGCGACTGCGGCTGGTTCTACCGCCGCGAAGCCGAGACCTTCAAGCAGATCCCCGGCACCCCCATAGCCTACTGGGCCAGCGACGCTTTACTTAAGGTCTTTACGAATGGCGTCAATCTCAGAT
>DXZV01000062.1:1673-4069 GCA_019419485.1 Collinsella sp. | reverse complement strand
TTGTTGGTGGGAAGTCTCTTCTACTAGCTTCTCGATGGGGGATGCTGGTGGTTGGACAAGCGGTCTCACTAGAAATAAATGGTATCCATTAAACAAAGGTGGTAGGTATCGTAGATGGTACGGCAACGATGAATATGTTGTTAACTGGGAAAATAACGGAGAAGCGATTTGCTCATCGCCTACTGCATATCCAAGGAGTAAAGAATTTTATTTTAAAGAATGTGTCTCTTGGTCTAACGTTGCTACGGGATTACTGTCGGCAAGATGGAAACCGGCGGGCCATATCTTTGAAGCAAGCGGTCCATCTACATTCGGAGAGAAAAGTAGCTTGCTTAGCATTATCGCCCTACTGAACTCGAGTGTTACTTCGTACATCTCTTCAGTTTTGGCTCCAGGTCTTCATTTTGAAGTTGGGCAGATTTCTCTTTTGCCGGTCATTGCTTTCGATCAAGAACTGACAGTAGGACCAACTACAGACAACCTTTTAATGTCAAAATCTGATTGGGACTCGCTTGAAACCTCCTGGGATTTCAAACGCCATCCGTTGGTGTAGGTTGTTGTATGAATAAGTCATCCATAAGGCCCTACGTGTTAAAAAGCGATCATCCGATCTTCGATGTTCCCGAAGACAAGGTTATTGCTCGCTATTTCGATTGGGATAAGACGCAGAAGTTAATTGATAATCCGGGTATCTGGTTCTCTTGTTTTGACGCAATGTCCGATGATCGTGAGGGAGATTACTTCGAGGGTTTCCGTTCTCGTCTTCAGAGTTTTACGGCTGCTGAACTCGACTCCATTCAAGCTGCCTCTCGCTTGGCCCATATGCCTTTGATTTCTTGCTGGACCGACTTCTTCGAAGGGGAGTCTCAGAGAATGTGGCAGGACTATGTTGGGGCTTCAAACGGTATATGCTGCGTAACGGATGTCGGTACCCTTAGAAAGTCATTTGAGCTGACTGAAATCCCCTGCGGCAAAGTTGTTTATTACGATGAGGTCCAGCTTGATAACCCTGGTGATTCTGATCACATTTGCCGTCCTGTTTTTTACGACAACGATATTGAAACTCGAACGTATTGGTCTAACGAGCTTGTAAAAAGGAGTATAGATTCATTTGTTTTGCCGACGGGAAATTGCTGAATTCTCAGACTCAAGGTGGTTATCTCGTTCGGTTCGCTGACCTAAAAACTCGTCCACCCTTTCGTAAGATTATCGCCGGGGCAGCCGTTCCGGTCGATATGAGAAGGAAGCTAAAACAAGCTTTCTGTTGTGAGATCATATCCTCGTCTATACGTGTTGGTGATGTGGGCCTGAACTCCAATTAATTAATGAACGGTATGCTGGTCTGTGGTGGCGTGTTATATGAATCCGATTGAAATTGACGGAAGCAAGTTTTATCCAGCTTCTTATGTGGCTGAACTATGGGGACTAAAGACCAAAACCATAGAACGGTACGCATCTCCTAGTAGTAGAAAATTGCGTGGTTGTGTAAGGAGGAACGGCGAGCTTTACGTCCCTTCTAATTCCATTCGTCCGATTGTTGCGCCAGTTGCGCAGGGCCTAATTTGGGGGATATTAGAAATTAAGAACAGCCCTGATAGCTTCCTCGATCTCACGGAATTCGGAATTCCTAACGAACAACTGGGGGGCAGTTCTCGATGAGTTGGAAGAGCAGCTTTATATAGATAAGGTCGAGGCATACGCAGACCAAAGGGACCGGCTTATTAAGGCGCGATTAACAGAGAAAGCTTTTGGGGCTGTTCGATATCGAAAGAAACTTAAAGGCAACGAGCAGCAACGTGTATTTAGCCCCGAATTACTCCAGACAATGTTCGCGGGCGTTCAGACTCTCGTGCAATTGACTGAGTTTTTTCATGGGGGTTGCTAATATCGACTGAGGTCCAACTAATATTGCCGTTGGCTATTTGTGGTGATGCTCATATTTCCTCGTTTTGACCAGGCCTTTCAATGGCTCAGCAAGACAGTGAGATTATTTGCTTGATAGATTCGTAGCCTCTTCGCCTGTGGCGCTTAAATGACTGTCGTTGAAGACCATTCAGCTGGATTGATTAAGGCGCTAATCGAAAAACGGCTCGATCGTTTTGCAAGAGGGCTTCTCTTTACGGGACGCCCTCTATTTTTATATCGCGCCAATCGAAAAAATGCATTGCCAACCGTTGCTTTTATTCGACCCCAACGGTCATAGCTCAATACCTACCGCTCGCACTTGTTGCTCAACAAATGGCGAGGTTGATGGGTTAAGTTGATAGCGGTGTTTGGCTATGGCTAGGGGATGGAGGGGGTCGAAGTCCTCATGGAAAACGCCTCAAGGAAGCCAGATAACTTCAGAAGCCTAAGCGAAAGGTTAATTGAAATGGATTTGGTGACTTCTTTTTTCC
>DXZV01000062.1:0-1663 GCA_019419485.1 Collinsella sp. | reverse complement strand
CGCTGCGACTGGCCTGCATGTCGATAACGAAAAGGTGCCTGAGCTTACCGAGTTTGCCACGCAGGGCGGCTTTGATGATCTGAATGATTACCTCAACTGCTTTGTCGACGGTTTTCTGAATAACCTGGTTGAGGCCGATGAGGACCTCATTGTTCCTAGGAGAGCAATACACGAGGCGCTTTACCCCATGCTCCAAGAGGGGGATTTGACGGGCCTTGTTTTGGCTGATTTCTGCGGCTGTAACAAGGCGCTCGTAATCGACAATCCGGCTCCCGATTCTTATCGCGTAATGTATGACACGCGAATTGCTCGCGGTATTCCCCAGTTCTTCAACTTGATCGCTCGCATGGTCTGGGATATGCGCCAAGGGTTGCGTAGCCAGCAGGGTGTTTCGTTTAATGTGACATTTGTTGCGGTGAAGAACATCGATCTATCCATGTTGGTCGTCGACGACGTGACGGACGTTTTGGGTATGCAGGAGAATCCGGGATCGATGACGGTCTACGCTGCCCCGAAGATTCGACTGGATGCTCGTAATGGATCGGAAACGGTATCGGCATCCGCCGCGCTAGAAAACGAGAGCGATGCTCCCGGCAAAAAGAGCAGGGGCGTGGACGAGAAGCCTCAACCGTTTCAACCAAAGTCTTGGGCAGAGGACGAGACGAGGGATAGGGTCTACGCGCTTGCCGATCGATGCAATGAGATGCGCGGCGATTTCTTTGACGCCAAAGTGAACAAGGCAAGGCGCCAGCGGGAGCTAGATTCGATTGTCGACGATTTGAATGAGGCAATCTCGAAGCATGATCTCTATCGGAGCCTGGAGCGCGAACGCGAGAAGCTGGCATGTCTGAGGAGCGACCTTGATGATGAGGTCGCTAAACACGAGAAAGAGCTTCAGTCGTTTGGGCTTTTTGACATTAGCAATAAGCGTCAAACAAAGAAGAAGCTCTCGGAGCTTGCCGAGCGTATAAAAGATGCCGATTCTAGCCTTAAGGCGATTGAGGGCAAGCTCTCTAAAGGTCCGAGCGAGCTCGCCAAAGCAAAGGTCGATGAGTTGCGACAGCAAGAGAGCGATGCCCGACTAGCGTTTAAAGAGGCCGAAGCGAACTTCGAACAAATAGAAGCCGAAAAGAAAGAGCGCAGGGCTAAGCTTGAAGCATTCTGTGCTAGCGTGCCAAAAAGTGACCGATTTGATGAATGCTATTGGGATGCCGATTGGCATATGCGACAAGCGTGCGATCGAAAGAGAAAGGCTAGGACCGACCCGGAAAACAAGCGGCTTGCGAAGCAGTTTGCGCAAACAGTCGACATTGGGGAAGTATTTACTTTATATGACATGATGGACGCTGTTGACGGAATAGAGACGTTCTCAAAAGCGGGCGTTGTTTGCTATATGTATGACAGGACTCATTCGGTAAAAAAGGTTGCTCCGATTAACAATCGCACTGCTTATGTGTTGACCGATAAAAGGTTCATGGATATATGGGACGACTGATTTTGAAGTAGGAGTCGGCTGAATTTTGCAGGGGGCATCTCTAGGGATGCCCCTCGTTTTTCAAGACTTTAGTCTGCTGGCCGCGCAGCGGCCAGCTTTAAACCACCCGCTACGCGGGTGGAGACAAACGGCTTTACAAAGCCACCCCTCCGACCGATATTGACGATT
>DXZV01000061.1:7081-8992 GCA_019419485.1 Collinsella sp. | reverse complement strand
AGGCGAGCTTGAGCCCACGGCGCCGGCGACGAGCCGCAACCGCAAGTATCGACTGTCAGAGCGCGTGGAATAAATGCGTTAGTGGACGAGGCGACCCAATAATCGACCCTCGATTGGCGCCCACTAAGGTAAAGCGGTTGTTGCCCAGTCGACGGTGATGCTAAAGACTCGGCTTACGCCGGCATGGCCCCGAACCCGTCCATCAAGAACAGCCTAAGAACCAGCTTGATGGCATTTCCCGGTTTGACTTCAGCCGTGCCAAAGACGCTGCGCTCGGCGAGCTCGCTGCAGTATGCGTAGATATCGCGGATAAGGTCCGCGCCCGAAAGCGTAAACATGTAGCCTGCGTCCGAAAGCGCATTGGGCGCGGCGGGCAACTTGGCCATGTGACAGAACGTTTGCAGGTCGGGCGCCATAACATTCTGGTAGTCGAGGTGGCCGCTGGCATCCTGCGCGGCAAGCTCCAATTGGCGCACAAAATCCAGCGCCGCCGCTAACACAAAGCTCGGTGTGGGCGCATTGACGTCCTGAGTGGTCGCCACAAGCCTGCCCGCCGCCTGCGTGACAAGCCAGGCGACCTCGCGCTGGCAACGCACGGCCTTGCGCGTAACCGGCTTGATGGACGAAGAAGAAACGCTCCCCTTAGGCGGATTCGAAGCAGCCATAAGACCCTCCCATGAACAATCCGGCCCAACAAGCCCGGATGAAACACGTGCTACATCAGTATACAGGGGAGTGGGGTAGCGGGGTACAAGCGCGCCAGCGGCAAACCGAGAGCATCAACGATGTGCCGATCGCGGAATGAGATCTCGTAATAATTGACTCTCGGCCATATTATTGAGGGGCATGACTCGCGTTCGTATGGTTGTAGGTGCTGGCGATGAACGACATTGACCTTGCTGTTCCGTTGATGGATGGACCAAGCTATGACCGCGCCTGCAGTCTCGTGCCTTCCGAATACGTTGAGGCATGGGAGTGGTTTCTGGGTGAGGAACAGCGCGGCGGCGTTTGGACCAGCCTTCCGCACCACACCAAGGAAGATAGCCCTCAGTATCAGTACCGTTTGAGAATTGGCTCGGACTTCTTTCCCGTAACGCGGGATTCAGGGATCTTCTGGCCGGGCCAGGATCGGGTGAAGCAAGATCCCAATAAGATCTTTGCGCTTTCGGTCCATAACTCTAAAAAGAGCTTCTACACCGATGTGCCTCCGCTCTATTTGGATGACGGTACGTGGGTCATTAAGTATTCGGTCCAAGCGCCAGGCGCCGTTGGTTCTCGAGACCAGAATTACAACCGTAAAATGCTCAACTGCATGGAATGTGGCGTCCCAGTCGGAGTCATATTTGCAACCGAGGTGGGCTATAAGGTGCTCGGCCTTGCGTTTGTTGAGCGGTTCGAGCCCGAAAACGGATGGTTTGTTCTGCACGGTCCTGTTCATAAAGGCGGACCGGACCCTCGTTTTGCGCCCGACATAAGTTATCTGAAGCACGTACCCGTCGATATTGAGTTTGCCGGACAGGGTGTGACCGACGACAAAAAGGTCCGCTATGCGTTAAGGCGCGAGCGATTGGGGCAGCAATGGTTCCGCAAGCAGCTCGTTGCCGCCTATGATGGCCGTTGCGCGGTGTCGGACTGCGGCGTCAGCGAAGCTCTGGAGGCTGCGCATATCGAGAATTACTCGGGACCCAAATCGCAGGTTGCCAGCAACGGTATTCTGCTTCGGCGCGATCTTCATTCCCTATTTGATGCTCACCTGATTTCGTTTGAGCCTGTTTGCGGCGAATATCGGCTGTGCGGATCGTACCTGCTGGATAAGACCGACTACGCTTCCTTTGCGGGTGCGACGCTAAGGCAGCCGAGTGAGCGTCAGTGGCGACCCGATACGGTGTTTCTTGAGGCCCATCGCATTGA
>DXZV01000061.1:0-7071 GCA_019419485.1 Collinsella sp. | reverse complement strand
CTCGGAAAAGAAGCGTGAAAAGGCGGGGCTTCTGCCGTATTAGCGTATTTGGCTTTGGCATTCTTTGACGATCGTGTTGTTTGATCGGATCGCGTGGCGATGCAATCTCGCGCACGCCCGCCGGTGCATGCTCTTCCTGATTTGTATAGCGAGAGGGGAGCGTGTATGAGCTGGCGAGGCGATATTGCGATGGGGAAGTACGGAAAACTGCCGTGTGCCCTTATAGACAACATTATGTTTCCGAGCGTAGAGGTTGATTGCGCGTCGTTTGTCGTCACCTGCCCTTGCTGCGGCTCGCAAATACCGTGTCTCGACATTCGGTTTATCGATGCGCGCGACAGACTCAGCGACGAAGTGAGAAAACGGACAGGCGTTCATATGCCGGTGTATCCGGAGAAATGCCCTGTTTGTGGCCTCGATATCGTGTACGACGCCGGCGACGAGGGATAGGTGATGCGGAGGAGTTGGCTGTGAGTGTCTTTTGCCTCTACAAATAAACCCCCTCACCGAGCTGCTTGTGGAACTTGGCGTGATGGTCGCGTGCCCAGGTAAAGAGCGCCTGGTCAAAGTCGGTGCGCGTGGCCGGGACGCCAAAGACGCCGGCAACTTCGACGCGTACAAACTCCAGTGCCGGCAGCTTGTTGATGGCAGTGAGGGCAAACGGGGACGAGGGCTCCTCGAACAGATAGCGGCTGCCTTGCAGCGCGTCGCAACTGGTGCACGTGTTGCCGAGCGACGGGGCTTTGGAGGCTCGCGCGCCTACGGGCTTGTAGCCGCAGCGCTTAGAAAGATAGTCGCGGATCTCGCCCGGCACGCAGCCAAGAGCGGGCACGATGGCGAGTGCGTTGGCGTTGGCCGTGTCGATGGTAATGTGCCCGGCTTCGTTGGGCGCGTGCGCGATGGCGATGCCCTTGTCGTCATCGGTTCGATAGGGAATGCCGAAGGCCGCGACCGAGGTCTCTTTGTGACACTTCCAGCACTCGCGCTTGCCCAGTACTAGATATATATACGGCGCTGAGGGGTCGGATCGGTCAACACCGGGCAGCCACTCGGCAAAAGGCTCGGGGTTGACGCCGCTGGGTACATACCAGATCTTCTTGGTCCGGTCCCATTTGGCGCCCAGCGCCTTGGCTTCTTCTTTGTGCGAAAAGGGGACATCGAGCTCGGTGCGCATGGCGGCTCCTTGGTGCTGCAGGTGCGAGTGGCTCAAGGATACCGCAGGGCGCAGACATCGCGGCGTTTTGTTGAGAAGTTGCGGCGCGGACTGCTTGGTTACGCCGTTAGATAAATTGGCAAGTAGATGGTCGGCTTTTGACCAGTTGGGCGGTTGGAGCAGCTTGCGGCGCAGTTTTGTGCCTGGCTATTGTTGATGTTGGGGTATTGAATATATTTGGCTGCCATTCGTCAGGTGAATTGATGTTACGTTGCGATGACGGTTGGAACTGCCAGCGGATTTAGCGACAAAAAACAAAACAGCCCAGAGGACATAGCCTCTGAGCTGCGAACATTTGGTGGGCGTTAGAAGATTTGAACTTCTGACCTCTTCCGTGTCAGGGAAGCGCTCTCCCCCTGAGCTAAACGCCCGATCAAGGGTGCGCAAGTGCGCAAGGGATAATATAACGGAGCCTGAACTCGGTGGCAAGAACATTTTTAAAAATCGCTTACATTGTGGAATTCGGGGGCTTTGTCATATCCATTTCAAAAGAGCCTGCTGCCGCGATTTGACTGTCGCATAATGCAAGGCCATTGCGGTATCGAGCTATGGAAAGACGTCTGCGGAATTGTCCTACCGATAAGCGGACAAGCCTTCGGCTGGTGCCTTCGCCGTGGTAAGGTAAGCCGAATTGTTTCCAGGCTGCTTCGGGGGAATGGAATGAGCAAAGAGCGTGTCGAGCAGGTCGAAGGCGCAGGGGCTTCGGTGCCGATGACCGATATATCGAACATTGATGTGCCCGAGGGCACCGACGAGCTCAGCCGTAGCACCCGCCGCGCCTGGCGCGAGCGCCTGAACAGCGCTTCGACGCGCAAGATGATCACGGGCGTCTTGGCCACGCTGGTGGGCGGTTCGTTTTGGGGTTTCTCGGGTACCAGCGCGAGTTTTTTGTTCGATACCTACCATGTCGATACGCTGTGGCTTATGAGCATACGGCAGATTCTCGCCGGCCTGCTCTTTATGGCTGTGGTTGTCACGCGCGACCGCGCACGCCTGGTCAAGCTTTGGAGGACGCCGGCCGACCGCAAGCAGCTGCTGCTCTTTACCGCTTTTGGCCTGCTCTTTAACCAGTTTTGTTATCTTTCGGCCGTGCGCCTGACCAATGCCGGGACCGCGACGGTGCTCCAGTGCCTGCAGCTCGTTATCATCATGGGCTACACCTGCGTGATCGATCGCCGCATGCCGCGTACTCGCGAAGTCATCGGCATTGGCCTGGCTCTGGGTGGCACCTTTTTAATCGCCACCGGTGGCGACCCCACCAGCCTGAATATCTCGCCGCTCGGCCTGATCGCGGGTCTCATGTGTGCGATCAGCGCTACATGCATGGCGGTGATTCCCGCCAAGATCCTGCCCGAATACGGCAGCCCCATCGTCACGGGCTCGGCAATGCTCACGGCGGGCGTGGTCTCGTGCGTCTTCGTGCAGCCTTGGGCGCATATGCCGGCGCTCGACGCCGCCGGCGTCGAGGCGCTCGCAGTGTTCGTGGTTATCGGCTCGTTTTTTGCTTACATGCTCTATATGCAGGGCGTTAAGGACATCGGCTCGGTGCGTGCGAGCCTCATCGGAACTGTAGAGCCGGTTTCGGCGACCATCACCAGCGCCGTTATGCTGGGCACGGTGTTTTTGCCGACCGACCTTATCGGCTTTGCCATGATCATCGTGATGATGTTCCTCACGGTGTAGCTGGCGCCGCCGCCAAGGCAGAAAAGGTGTAGTGCCACATTTTCACCAATTGATGTCCGTGTCTGGAGTTTAGCTGTCGATGCTCAAAATGCCATAAACTAGTAACGTTATGGACTTTTTCATTGCGACTCAATTGCGAGGATTTCTTTATGGCTGGTAATCACTTTAAGGGCAGCGATAGCGGCCGCCCTGCAGTTCCGCCGCGTCCGAACGGGGCTGGTAAGGCCGGCATGCCGGGCGGCGCTGGACAGGGCGGTTCCGGTAAGCGCGTGTCCCCGGGCGAGACGGCGATGTTTACCGCTCTGTACGAGCAGTCTCAAAAGGCAAAAAAGACCGGCCGTGCAAGAGGGAATGTCTTTGCGGGCGGTGCAACCTCCACGTCGCAGCCGAGCGGGGCTCCTTCGGTACCTGCGAACAGCGCAGGTGCTGCCAACGCCGCGAATGCCGCCGGCAACGTTAATGCCGGCAAGGCCGCCAACAATACTCCCTCTGCCGGTGGCGCGGGGCTTACGGGTAACCTCGGCACGATCTACACCGGTGCCTCCGAGACAGGCACGTTCGCCCGCTTGGATGATAGCGGTGCCGAGTTTGCGGGCTCGGGTTCCAAGGAAGATTATTACGATTTTGGCTTGAACTACGGTAGCGACGCTTCGTCGAGTTCGACCTCTGACGGTCTGGTCCGTCATCGCCATCGCAAGGGCGAGCGCAAAAAGCGTCACACCGGCGCCATTATTGCCGCTGTAGTCGCGGTGCTTCTCGTTGCGCTTGGCGCAAGCGGCCTTATGCTGCTTAACTCGGCAAAGACCGTAAAGAGCGAAGCGAAGGAGGCTGTCGAGATCGTCGGTGGCCTTAAGGACAAGGTCACGTCGGGTGATTTTTCGACGCTGCCTGACGACGCGAAGAAGATTGATGAGCTCTGCGACAGCATGAAGGCGGAGACTTCGAGCCCGCTGTGGACGGCGGCTTCGTTTATCCCGGTGTATGGCAGTGACATCAACGCAGCCCGCACCATGATTGATGCCCTGTCCGATGTCTCGAGCAATGCGCTGGTTCCCATGGCCGATAACCTTTCGCAGGCTACGCCCGGCAAGCTGTTCCAGGACGGCATGATTAACGTGTCCGCGCTGCAGGCGGTCGCCGATTCGCTTTCCAGCAGCTCGAAGGTGTTCAAGAGCGCCAACGAGAAGGTCCAGGGCATTGGCGATACTCATATTTCCCAGGTGACCGAGCTGGTCGATAAGGCCAAGGACGGCTTTGCCACCCTCAACGGCGCGGTTGACGCGGCGGAGAAGGTCGCTCCCGTCCTTCCCCAGATGCTCGGCGCCAACGGCCAGACGCGCAACTACCTTGTGTACGCCATGAACAACGTCGAGATTCGTGCCTGCGGCGGCTTTGGCGGTTCGCAGGGCCTGATTTCGGTCACCGACGGCCAGATGTCGATTGGCGAGTTTGTTCCCCGCATTGGATTCAGCGAGGATGAGGCAGTCGCGAGCGTCGACGAAGAGGATGAGGCGCTGTTCGGCAACCACAGTAACCTGTACAACTCGGGCAATACCTATTCGCCTGATTGGCCCCGCAACTCGCAGCGTGTCGCAGCCCTGTGGAAATCTCAATATGGCCAGGACGTTGACGGCGTCGTGGGTATCGACCCGGTGTTCCTGCAGTATCTGCTGGGCCTGGTCGGTAACGTGTCGCTGCCCGACGGAACGGTTGTCGACGGCACCAACGCGGCGAAGGTTCTCATGCACGATGTGTATTGGAACTATCCGGTCGAGGAATCGGACGGCATCTTTGCGGCTGTTGCCAGCGCCGCCTTCGACAAGATTCTCGGTGGCATCGGTGACGTCGACGTTACAAAGCTTGTCGGTGCATTCGAGCGCGGTGCCGAAGAGGGCCGTCTGATTGCGTGGATGAAAAACGATGACGAGCAGAACTCGCTGCCCGATCCGGATGATCCGAGTGCCGATCCCGTTGCCGGCGTTTACTTTAACAACCTGAGCTTCTCCAAGCTCGACTGGTATCTGAACGCCGACACGCAGATTGGCCAGGGCATCAAGAACGGCGACGGCACGTGCTCCTATCGCATCACCGTTACCCTGACGAACATCATGACGCAGGAGGAGGCCGGCAAGCTGCCCGACTACGTCGCGGCGAGCGCGCCCGATGCCGCGCGCGACGACGAGCGTCTGAATGTCTCGTTGTTTGCCCCGACGGGCGGCAACATTACTGATCTGACCGTCGAGGGCACCCAGTTTGGTCTTGGCGCCGCTACGTGGCATGGAATCCCCTTCTATTCGGGCACCGTTGACCTGCATGCTGGCGAGACGACGACGATCACATACTCGCTGACCACGTCAGCCGAGGCGGGGGACAAGCCGCTTACGCTGCGTCAGACTCCTACATGCCAGGCGGCTCGCGACAGCGCGTCGGCGTAGGGTTTTTCTGGTAGCGCAGATAATCGAGTACCATTTTGGGGCGGACAGGCAATCTGTTCGCCCCTATTTTGTAAGGAGAGCGCATGAAGTACTTTGGCACCGACGGCTTTCGCGGTGAGGCCAACGTTGGGCTGACGGTAGAGCACGCTTATAAGATTGGCCGTTTTGTGGGCTGGTATTACGGCGCCAACCGCGAGCGCAAGGCGCGCGTCATCGTGGGTAAGGACACGCGTCGCTCGAGTTATATGTTCGAGGCGGCGCTGGTGAGTGGCCTGGTCGCGAGCGGTGCGGACGCCTATATGCTGCACGTGATCCCCACGCCGGGCGTAGCACATCAGACCGTGGAAGGCTGCTTCGATTGCGGCATCATGATCAGCGCGAGCCACAACCCGTTTTGCGATAACGGCATTAAGCTCGTCAACAGCGACGGCTTTAAGATGGACGAGGACGTACTGGAGCTCATCGAGGACTACGTCGATGGCAAGAGCGAGGTGCCGCTGGCCACGGGCAACCACATCGGCGCCACGGTGGACTACATGCAGGGCCGCAACCGCTACATTGCCTCGCTCATCGCCAGCGCGAACTTTTCGCTGCAGGGCGTCAAGATCGGCATCGACTGCGCCAACGGCTCGGCGTCCTCGGTGGCCAAGCCGGTGTTCGACGCGCTGGGCGCCGACGTGCGCGTGATCAATGCCGCGCCTGATGGTTTTAACATCAACGTCGACTGCGGCTCCACGCATATGGAGCGTCTGCAGCGCCACGTGGTGGAGCAGGGCTTGGACGTGGGCTTTGCCTATGACGGCGATGCCGACCGCTGCCTGGCCGTGGACGAGCGCGGCCGCGTGGTCGATGGCGACCAGATCCTGTACGTGTGCGGCGTGTACCTGAACAAGCACGGTCGCCTTTCGGGCGGTACCGTGGTTCCGACGATTGCCAGCAACTTTGGCCTGATCAAGTCGTTGGAGCTTGCCGGCCTAAGTGCCGTAACCAGCGGTGTGGGCGACCGTCACGTGTATGCCAAGATGCGCGAGGGCGGTTACAGCCTAGGCGGCGAGCAGACGGGCCATACGATCTTTGGCGATATCGAGCGCACGGGCGACGGCATTATGACCTCGCTGCGCGTGATGGAAGTGATCCGCGCCGAGCGCGAGACGCTCTCGCAGCTCACGGCTCCGTGCAAGCTGCTACCGCAGGCGCAGGTGGCCGTGCGCGTGGCGGACAAGGACGCCGCGCTCGAGAACATGGGCGTGCAGAACGCCATCGCCGAGGCCGAGGCTGCGCTGGCAGGCGAGGGCCGCGTGCTCGTACGCAAGAGCGGAACCGAGTCGGTTATCCGCGTGCTGGCCGAGGCGCCCGACCAAGCATCCGCCGATGCCGCCATGAAGCGCATCGCCAACGCACTCGAGGCTCTGTAGTTACGCGGTTTTACCAAACCGCGTAACTGCTCGACGCTGCAAACGGCCCCAAGCGGCAATCTGACGTTCAATTTCAAGGGCGCGACCAGAAGGTCGGCGCCCTTTCATTTCACGTCACCTTGCTCGCTTGGGGCCGTTTTCGCTGACGTTGCCAAGACATTGGCGTCAACATGGTTGGCGTTGGCGATGGCGTGCTGGTCAATCCTTACAGCTGGTACAGCGTGGTGAACTTGTCCTGCAGGTAGCTGCAGTAGTAGCGGGCGTCAAAGTCCATGCCGCAGGCGCCCTTGATGAGCTCCGGCGCGTCTTTGGCGCGGCCCCACTG
>DXZV01000060.1:599-9024 GCA_019419485.1 Collinsella sp. | reverse complement strand
TGATTGCATGCCGCAATGCAGCGGCCGCAGCCCACGCAGCGATCGTGGTCGATGCTGGCCACGTGCACCGTGCGAGTAGCGCCGCTGGCAAGCTCGCGCTCGCGGGTGTCGTCGAACGAGACAGCGTTGTGCGCGCAGATCTTTTCGCAGGCACGGCAGCCAATGCAGTGCTCGGCCGCGACGTTCGGCTTGCCGGCGGCATGCTGCTCCATCTTGCCGGCACGGCTGCCGCCTCCCATGCCCAGGTTCTTCATGGCGCCGCCAAAACCGGCCTGCTCATGACCCTTAAAGTGGGTGAGACTGATCACGATATCGGCATCCATGAGCGCCTGACCGATCTTGGCCTCGCGCACGTACTCGCCACCCTCGACCGGGACGAGCGCCTCGTCGGTGCCCTTGAGGCCGTCGGCGATGATGATCTGGCAACCCGTGGCATACGGGGTAAAGCCGTTCTGGTAGGCGGTGTCGATGTGCTCGAGCGCGTTTTTGCGGCTACCCACATAGAGCGTATTGCAGTCGGTGAGGAAGGGCTTGCCGCCCAGCTCCTTCACGACATCCGCGACGGCGCGGGCGTAGTTGGGGCGCAAAAAGCTCAGGTTGCCCAGCTCGCCAAAGTGAATCTTGATGGCGACGAACTTGTTCTCAAAGTCGATCTGCTCGATACCGGCGTGACGGATGAGGCGCTTGAGCTTGTCGAGCTGGCTCTCGCGAGCATGCGTGCGCAGGTTGGTGAAGTACACCTTGGCGGGTGCTGCGGGTGTAGTTGCGGTCATAGATATATCCCCTCGGTCTATATGGCGTTACAGACATAGAGGATGGTACCAGTTAAAGCAGAGTTAAAGTCAAGTACGGCACCTAGTCATTGGGGACAGACTTAAATGACTGAAACCACTCATTGGGGACGGACTTAAATGAGTGCCTCGCCACCTGGCAGCTAGGGACGTTCCTTTCCTGCTGGGTGGCGAAAGAGCGTCCCCAGCGACTAGTCATTTAAGAACGTCCCCAATGACTACTCTTGGACTTTGAGGGCTTCGGCCAGACTGACGCGCTTGATGGAGCGCGTGTGCAGCAGCGCCACGACCAGGTAGGTCACAAAGCCAATGCCCACGCACGCCGCCATGGACCAAGCGGGCACGTAGATCTCGATATTGCCGTTGTAGGCGAGCAGCATCGAGCGGAAGATGGCCGTGAGCGAGCCAATAATGACCGGCAGGCTCAGCACGAGCGACGCCGCCACGCACAGCGTGATCGAGCGGATGTACAGATGCGAGATCTCGCTATCGCGATAGCCAAAGACTTTCATGTAGCTGATCGAACGGGCGCTGTGGTCGATCACTGCCTTGGTCAGCAGGTACATAAACAGCAGGAAGATAAACACCGCGAGCCCGATCATCATTCCGATCATTTTGCTCATCATGCCGATGAACTGGTCGCCCACGGCCCGCATGTCGTCGGGCGTGGTGTCGCCGGCAAAGTAACGAGCATCGAGGTCGAGCTTCTCGTCGCTCACATAGCCGTTAAAGTAGGCGGCGTCGTTGCCGAACAGCTCGTTAAAGTCGTCGATACTCATATAGATATTCATGTCCGACTTGGAGCCCCAGGCACAGTCCTTGCCCGCGTACTCAAGGGAATAATGCTCCCCCTCGTACTTGTCGATGAGCGTGACCTTCTGGCCCTCGCTCCAGCCAAATTTGTCGAGCAGGCCGCCGCCAAAGACGACGCGCCCATCGCCAACGTTGAGGTCTTTCCAATAGCGCGAATCGGGCGGGATGCCGTAGACGGAAATCGTCTCCTCGCCATTACCATCGCCGCGGTCGTATTGCAGCTGGTAAACGGCATATTTCTCGGCCTGTGCGATTGCGCCCGCGCCGTTGTCGATCGTGTTAACCGGGTGAATGTCGTCGTTGTCGGTGTCGATCTTAGAGGCCTTGTCGATCAGGTCGATAGCCTCGTCGCGGTCGCAGCCGAGGGCATCGGCAAGATCGTCAAGGCACGCGTAGAGCGCATCCTTCTTATCCTGGACCTTGGCAAGCGCGTCCTGCGCCGCGGCCAGGCTCTCGGCAGACGGAGATGCGGTCGCGGCATCGGCTGCCGCCTGCGCCGCATCGGCCGCGTCGTCAAGCTCGTCATCGGCATCCCGGGCGGCAGAAAGCAGCGCGCCGTCAACCGACTGCAAGCGCTCGAGTGCCGACCACTGCTCGCGCTCCTCGGCAGTACCCTCGAGCTCCAGCGGCGCCTTGAGCGTGTACTGGTGCTCGGCGACCAGGCCTGTCTCGAGGTTGTCCGCATAGTGCGTCATCGTGGGCAGAATCGCCAGGCCAAAGAGCAGCAGCAGCGAGGCAAACGCGATGCCCACGAAGAGCGTGGCGAAGTTGCCCAGATTGCG
Organism: Collinsella sp.; assembly: GCA_019419485.1. Lineage (GTDB taxonomy): Bacteria > Actinomycetota > Coriobacteriia > Coriobacteriales > Coriobacteriaceae > Collinsella. The sequence goes on along the minus strand of DXZV01000060.1, from coordinate 6,638 downwards.
CAGGAAGATACGCAGGCGGAAGCGGGAAACAAAACCCATGCGCTCCGGCAGCTGCAGGCCGCGCTTGGTGCCCGATTTGCCACTCGTCTCGTGACGAAGGAACTGCAACGGCGTCTTGCCCATTTTGCGAAACAGACCCACCAGCGTGATGAGGATGAGCGCGACGGCGGGAACCACGGCGCACTTCACAAAGATCTCCCAGCTCCAGTACACCTGGAAGGGCGGCAGGCTGTACGAACCGTAATAGAGGCTGCGCATGGGCTCGGTAAAGAACACAACGCCGAGCGCAGTGCCCAAAAGCGCCGCGACCACGCCCACAATAGCGGGAAGCGCAAGGTAGTGCAGCACGATCTCGCGTCGACGATAGCCGCTGGCGAGCAGCGTGCCGATGATGGCGCTCTCCTCCTCGATGGTGGCGTCGGTAAGGACCACAAAGACGAACGCCATGATCACGATGATGATGTCGAGTAGCGTCATCCACATCATGGAGTCGCCGTCCACGTCGTCGCGCGCATAGCCAATGCCCTGATTGGAATCGGCATCGATCAGATCGTCCACGCGCGCATCGGCATCGGTCAGCGCCTCGACCATATCTTGCTCGGCGTCGATGCGGTCTGCGGTGGAGAGATCGCGATCGGTAAAGGTGAAGGAGTAGGTGTAGGCAGGCACGCCGCCGGCATCCTCGAGCGCGGAAAAGCCGGCGTCGGTGACCTCGGCCACGCCATAGGTGATGGTGTTCACCGTAAAGTCCGAATTGTTGAGGAACAGCGCCTGGCTATCGGGCTGGGTCATGATGCCGCAGATGGTATAGGTGCGGCCCTCAAGCTCGACCTTATCGCCCACGGACAGGTTGTTATTGGTGGCAAAGACACGGTCGATGGCCACCTCGTCGTCCGCCTTGGGTTCCCTGCCCTCACAGTAGGACGCGATATCGACCTTGGTGCGGTGCGCATAGGTGCGCAGTGTGCGCTTGGTGCCGTCGTCGCCGGCGGTCTTTTTGATGATGGCGTCGATGGAGAAATTCTTGTAGAGCGTGACGCCGCCGACGTCGTCGGCCGCGCCCTCGGCTGCCTTGAGCTGGTCTTTGGTGGCCTCGAAGGAGGTGGTCACGCGGCCGTCCTCAATCGTGTACGCATCGCGCATGTCGTCGATAAGGCAACCGATGGAGTGGGCCGCGAGCAAAAAGCCCGAGGTGAGAGCGATGCTTCCGCACATAAGCAAAAAGATGCCCAGGTACTTGCCGATATTGCGGCGCAGCTCGCGCGGGAGACGTTTTGCGAGAGGTGTCATGGCGCCGCCTACCAATCGAGTTCGGCGGCCGCGACGGGCGACTCGTTGAGCTCATCCTCGACGATGCGCCCGTCGCGCAGGCGCAGCACGCGATTGGCCATGCGCGCGATGGCGGCATTGTGGGTGACAATGATGATGGTGCAGCCGTAGGTGCGGTTGACATCCTCCATGAGCTGCAAGATTTCCTTGGACGTCTTATAGTCAAGCGCGCCCGTGGGCTCGTCGCACAGCAGCAGGCCCGGGTTTTTGACGAGCGCACGGCCGATGGCGCAGCGCTGCTGTTGGCCGCCCGAGACCTGGCGCGGGAACTTGTTGCGGTGCTCGTAAAGGCCCAGCGAACGCAGCAGGTCGTCGACATTGAGCGGGTTTTTGGACAGGTGCGCCGTGACCTCGATGTTCTCCTTGATGGTGAGATCGGGCACCAGGTTGTAGAACTGGAAGACAAATCCCAGCTCACGGCGGCGATACTCGCCCAGGTCGGTAGGTTTGAGCACCGTGAGGTCGCAGCCGTCCACCAAAATAGAGCCAGCGTCGGCACCCTCCAGGCCGCCGATCAGGTTAAGAAACGTCGACTTGCCCGAGCCCGAGGGCCCCAGCATGACGCAGATCTCGCCTCGGTTGATGGACGTGTCGATGCCATCGAGTACCGTCAGGCGCGCATCACCGTCGCCGTAGTGCTTTTTGAGATCCTTAACCTGGACGTAGGCTTCCTGCGTTGCCATGGTATCCCCCATTGTTAGCCTAGTACTACTTTATGAACGTAATAGTAAACCTTGGCGAACTATTTTGGGGAGAGGCCTAGGATTTATTTCAGACTAGGCGCGGGATTTGGCGCGTGCGAGAGCCAGGCCTACGGCGGCAATGGCGGCGGCGAAGAGCACGGTGACGCCCAGGTCGCAGGCGATGTCGCCCAACACGGCAGACGTCAGGTCCGAAGCAAGCGCCTTGCCGATCGCGTCGTTCACCCAATACGTCGGCACAAAGTGCGCCACCGTCTGCACGGCCGAGCCCATGAGCGACAGCGGCATCCAAGCGCCGCCCAAAAACGTCATGAGCATGCCGAGCAGGTTGCCCACACCGTTGAGCAGCTCCTCACGCGCACCCAGGCTCGAAAGGGCAAAGCCAACGGCCAGAGGCGTGCACGCCAGGGCAAACGTCGCCGCCAGCGCCAGGCACACACGACCCACGCCGACCTCGGCAACCGCGCCGGCAAAGCCCACGACACCCATCATGCTCGACACAAACCAGATGCAGACGGTGATCACGGCGGCGGCCGCAAACACGGCGAGCGAACGCCGGCGCTCGGAGATTGGGCCGGCATCCATACGACGCACGCGCTCGGGCTCGTTCATGCCCGAGAACACCAGTCCCACCGATACGATGACCGACGAGATAATCGCGTACGCGCCAAAGTTGAAGTACGACTCGAGCGTGGCGGCAGCAGTCGAGTCGACCTTGACCTGCTCGATCTGGACCTCCGCGCGCTTTGCAGCGGCATGCTCGGCGGCCTTGGCAACGTCGCCGTTGGAGGCAGCAGGCTCAAGTGCGGCCGCAGCGCCCGCGAGCGAGATCCAGCGCGAGGCCTCGGCAGACGAAAGCGCCGCCGCCATGGTGCCGGCACCGTAGGTCACATCGAGCTTGGGCAGGGACTCCCCCACGCGGGCGGCTGCAACAAGGTCGCCCTCAAACCCCTCCGGGATAAAGAACACGCAATCGGCGCTACCCTTGGCGCTGTTGCTCTTGGAGAGCGCGTCCGCGAGGTCGTAGGTGCCGTCGCCGACGCCCGTGACCAGCTCAAAGCGCGAACCCAGATGCTTGGTAAGCGCACGCGAAAGGTCGCTGTCATCGCGGTCGACCACGACCACGTTGGCATCGTAGGGCTTGTACTCGGTGAGCTGCGACGAGTTCCAGCTCACCGATGCCGCGATGAATACACCCATGAGCGAAATGAACACCGTGTAGATGAGCAGGTAGAGCGGGTGCGCGAGCGCCATGCGAAGCGCAGTCTTAAAGGTGCTCATAGCGGCTCCTTCCAAAGATCAGCGTGGCGGCGGCAACGAACAGCAGCGCCATAAGGACCAGCGCGCCAGTGCGAACGACAAAGGGGCCCAGGTCCTCAAAGAAATACAGGCGGTTGAACATGTCGCAGATGAGCTTGACGGGGTTGAGCCAGCACTCGGCCGGGCAGGCGCGGGCGACGTCGTCGGCAAGCGCCATCGCCGGCTCGCCGTAGAGGCCGGCGAACAGGGCGCACGTGGTGGCAAAGCCCGTGAGGATGCCGGACTTGGACGCCTTGCCGCCCTTAACGGGAAGCGTGCCCACAAAGAGTCCCAGGCCCGTGGCGGCAAGCGCGGAAGCGGCGCCGCCCACCAGACACAGCCCCTCGCGCCCGCCAAAGTCGACGCCCACGACCAGGCGCACGTAGCCGATTGCGATCGCCATCGAGGCGAAGGAAACCAGCCACGAGCCGACAAAGATGCCGGCCAGCGACGCCGTCTTGGAAAGACCGCCCACGCAGCGACGCGCGCCGAGGCCCGACAGATTGGGTTGTAAATCGACGACGCTCAAGGCGGCAAACTCGGCAGACATCATCGCGACCAGACCAAAGAGCGCATAGTAGTAGATGACCGTGCCATCGGGCGTGGTGCGTGTCAGGCTTACGCGGCGGGTTCCGCCCTCGAGCGACAGGGCGCGCGCAACCGCCTCCGGGTCGGCGAGCGCCGCCGGGTCGTCTTGGGCAATCTGGGACATGAGCTCGGCATTTTGCGTATACGAGCTTGCCATCGTCTCCAGAATGCTGCGGTCGGTGAGCACCGACGACGCACGCGAGCTGTCGTAGCTCGAAAGCAACGTGAGTTTGGGCGTGCCCGCATCGTCGACCGTATAGATGCCCGCGACCTCGCCGGCCTTAAGCGCCTTGCGGGCGGCGGCCAAGTCTTCGTACTCGTGGATCTCGAGCAGTTGGTCGTCGCTTTCCTCGTCGAGCGACGTCGCCACGTCCTTAAAGGTCGAGGCGTCCCAGGCCTCATCCGCTACGACGGCCACCGGCACCGGGTCGACCGTGCCGTCGGAGCTCAGATTCGCAAACATAAACATGAACATCGTGGAAAGCGCGATGGGAAAGAGAGCGCCCCAGACCCACGTGCTCGGCCGGCGCAGCAGGGTCTTGACCGTGGTGATGATGGTGTTGAACATGGCTGCCCCCTAGTCGCGCAGCTCGCGGCCGGTGATCTCGAGGAACACGTCGTTGAGGGTCGGCGGCTCGCTCCACACGCGGCCGAGTGCCACGTCAGCAGCGCGCAGCGTGTCAAGGATGTCGACCAGATTGTGCGGACTCGCTTCGCAGGTGCAGACGAGCTCGCCGCCGGACAGCTCGACCGAAAGCACGTGCTCGAGGGCGCGCAGTCGCTCGACCGTAGCGGGCTCGACAGCGCCGACCTCGACGGTCACGCGCTCGCCCATCTGAATCATGCGCTTGAGCTCGTCGTTGGTGCCCTGCGCCAGCACGCGCCCGCCGTCCATGATCATGATGCGGCTGCAAATCTGCTCGACTTCCTCCATGTAATGGCTGGTATACACCACCGTGGCGCCCTCGTCGCGCAGGCGGCAGATGCCCTCCAGGATGGCGTTGCGGCTCTGCGGGTCGACCGCCACCGTGGGCTCATCAAAGAAGATGAGCTCGGGCTTGTGCGCGATGCCGCAGGCAATGTTGAGGCGACGCGCCAGGCCACCCGAGAGCTTGCCGGGGCGAAACTTGGTAAAGTCGCCCAGCCCGACAAAGTCAATTGCCTCGTCCACCAGCGCACGGCGGCGCTTGCGGTCGTTAACGTAGAGGCTGCAGAAATAGTCGATGTTCTCGCGCACCGTGAGCTCGTCGAACACCGCCACCTGCTGCGGCACCACGCCGATGCGGCGCTTGAGGTCGTAGCGGGCGGGCGTCATGGGTTCGCCGAACAGCTCGATGGTGCCTTTGTCGTAGGCAAGCAGCTGCAGAATACAGTTGATGGACGTGGTCTTGCCCGAGCCGTTGGGGCCCAGCAGGCCAAAGATCTCGCCGGGGGCGATGCTCAGGTTAAAGTGATCGAGCGCGATAAGATCGTCGTAGCGCTTGACGAGGTTTTCGACGTGGACGATGTCTGTCATGAGGCGGCCCTCCTGTTGATTGTGGCCCGGTACGATTGCATCATCGCAGGAGTCGCCGGCGCGCGCCAGTGAGCTTTGTCACGAGTGCGGGGCTTGACCGTGCAGCCCGCCGACGCCCCCGCTTTGCCGCGCGGGAGGAATGTCACGGTTGCGCAGGCGGCCCCTCCACCACGCGCGGCTTCGCGTACAATACCCGTATGAACAGGCTTTTCGACAAATCGATCGTTCTGGCGTGCTGCATTGCGGCCGCCACGGGCCTTGCTGTGGACGCTCGCCTGGTCGCGGCGTTTTGCCTTGGCGTTATCGCCACCTCGCTGGCCGAGGTCGCAAAGGGGGAACGCACACGCCGTGTAAGCAAGGCCGCGAGTTACGCTTACATCATCGCGGCCGTCTTTGCGCCGCCGTTTGTGCCGTTTGCGCCTCTCGCCCTCTATGACATTGCGCGGCGCGTGCGCCGTGAACACGTTTGGGTCGCGTTGGGCATTGGCGTCGCCTTTGTCTTCGCACTCGTCGCGGACCTACGCGCCGACGCGCTCACCGCCCGAACGCTTCTACTGACCGCCATCCTTTCAGTTGCCGCCACCTTGTTATCGCTACGTACCGCCC
>DXZV01000060.1:0-589 GCA_019419485.1 Collinsella sp. | reverse complement strand
GAGCAGCAGCGCATGCGCCGCATCCGCGACGAGCTGCAGGAACGAGCTCTCGCGCTCGAAGCGCGCAACCGCGACCTTGCCGATCGCCAGGACTACGAAGTCGAGCTCGCGACACTCGCCGAACGCGCCCGTATCGCGCGCGAGATCCACGATAACGTCGGCCACCAGCTCACGCGCGCCTCGCTGCAGACCGAGGCCCTGCGCGTCGTGCACGCCGACGAGCCCAGGGTTGCCGCCGATTTCGCCGACGTCAAACGCACGGTTGACGAGGCGCTCCAGCTTGTGCGCACCAGCGTCCATGCGCTCAACGACAACGCCGTCGACCTTTCCGTGCAGCTCGAACGCATTGTCGAAGGCGCGCGCTCGGACGGCGGTCCGCAGATTGAGCTTGAAGTTATGGCCGAGCATGCACCCGCAAACGTCGCCAACTGCTTTGCGGCGGTCCTACGCGAGGCGCTCTCCAACACCATGCGCCACGCTTGCGCCCATGCTGTCACTGTACGATGCATGGAGCATCCGTCGTTTTACCAGCTCATCGTTACCGACGATGGCACGGGCGGGGTCCAAGCAAGCAGCCGCGGCGCCGCGG
>DXZV01000006.1:18462-28875 GCA_019419485.1 Collinsella sp. | reverse complement strand
CCCCCCCCCAAGGCAAAGGCAACCAAAGGCGCACCACAAAGGTGCCTGTCCCCTTTGTGGTGCGCCTTTGGTTGCCTTTGCCTTGGGGGGGGGTCAAGGGATGAACGGTGGAAAAACAGGGGCGAACGGTAACTTCTATAAAATCACTTTAATAACTCAGCAAAACCTCTATACTGGCGACTGCACCGCGTTACTCCTCGGGAGGCGCCACGAGCGCATGTCATAGCAACCGCCGACTCGAGAGCCGGTGTGGTGAGATGTCCAAGTGGAGCCCAGGGGAGTTTTTTCATGCTGATAACCAAGGCAATAAACAACAACGTTGTCCTTGCGGAGGACGATGCCGGGCGCGAGCTCGTGTTGTTTGGCAAGGGCCTTGGCTTTCGCGGCGCCCCTTCCTATATTGAGGACGAAAGCTCCATCCAGCGGAGCTTCCGCGATATCAGCCCTGAGATGTACGATGCTGTCGCATCGCTTTCGGACGATGTTATCATTATCGCGTCGGGTATCGTGGATATCGCACGCAACGAGCTCAACTGCACGCTCAATCCCAATCTAGTCTTTACGCTCGCCGACCACCTTCAGTTTGCCATCGACCGCGCCCGCAAGGGAGCTTCGATCAAGAACCCGCTCTACGAGGAAGTCCGCCTCGTCTATCCGCGCGAGGCCGAGGTCGGTCGCCGCGGCGTCAAGCTCGTTATGGCTGTGGCCGAGGACGTTGATTTTCCTGAGACCGAGGCCGCTTCGATTGCGCTGCATATCGTCAACGCCGAGATGGTCGATGACGAGAACGCGGGCGCAAAGGGCAACATGGACTTGGTCGTAAAGAGTACCGAGGTCATCGATGCGGTTACCGGGATTATCGAGCGTACGCTTGGCGAGACCATCGACCGCTGCTCATATAGCTATGCGCGCTTTGTGACCCATATGCGCTTTCTTATCAGCCGCCTTATCAAGGGTGAGGACGAGGAGACGCGCAATAGCGATCTTTTCAAACGAGCGACCAGCGAGTTTTCAGACGCGTACGCCTGTGCACGCGCAATCGACGAATACATGAGGGCAACCTGCGGCTGGCACTGCACGGACGAAGAGCTGCTCTATCTGATGATGCATATCAACCGGCTCTGCCCGGGACATTGATACGGAGGCCGGGCACCCGTCTAACTGCCCAACTGGCCGGCTTTGCGTCGGCAGACATCGCGGCATCGCCGCGCAACCTGCTGTTAAGCTCCAAGGCGCCGGGGCTGCAGATATCTTTGTAACGAGTGAAACAAGGAGGTTTCACATGGCACGCGATTACGAGGCTCTCGCCCGTACCATCGTTGAACTCGTCGGTGGCGAGGACAACGTCAAGTCCGTCACCCACTGCATTACCCGTTTGCGCTTTACCCTCAACGACGAGAAGAAGGCCCAGACCGAGAAGCTCAACCAGACCGAGGGCGTTATCTCCGTTCTAGTGGCCGCCGGTCAGTACCAGATTGTTATCGGCAATCACGTTACCGACGTGTATGACGCCCTGCCCAAGGTTTCCAACATTCAGCTTGGCGGCGAGGTCGAGGACGAGGCCGGTGGCAGCATCGTCAACCGCGCCATCCAGCTCATCAGCGGCATCTTTATGCCGATGCTTCCCGCCATGTCCGCCGCCGGCCTTCTCAAGGCCTTTGTGATCATGGCCAACTCCTTTGGTTGGCTCGCGGCCGAGTCCACCACCTACCAGCTGCTTTACGCCATCGGCGACGGCGTGTTCTACTTCATGCCGGTCTTCCTTGCCCGCACTGCGGCCAAGAAGTTCAAGTGCAACGACTGGACGGCCATGGCCATCGCCGTTGCGCTGTGCTACCCCACGCTCTCCACGCTCTTTAGCGCCGGCGACCCGGTTGACCTCTTTGGCATCCCGGTAACGCTCATCAGCTACACGAGCTCGGTTATCCCCATCATCTTTGCCGTGTACGCGCAGTCCTGGATCGAGAAGGGCCTCAATAAGGTCGTCCCCGATATCCTCAAGGGCTTGATCGTTCCCGTCGTGACCCTCGTCGTGGCCACTGCGCTCACCCTCTACATCATCGGCCCCGTCACCGACTTCATCGGTGGTCTCATCGCTAACGGCCTGGTTTCCCTGCTTGAGGTTGCCCCGCTGCCCGCAGGCTTCCTCATCGGTCTGCTTTGGCCCTGCCTCATCATCTTTGGTATGCACTGGGCCTTTATCCCCATCATCCAGATGAACATCGGTATGCTCGGCTATGACGTCATCCTGCCCATTACCGTCGGCACCAACTTTGCCATGGGTTTTGCGGTCCTTGCCATCTTCCTCAAGACCAAGAACACCGAGCTCAAGGAGCTCGCCGGCGCTGCCGCCATCTCTGTGCTCCTCGCCGGCATCACCGAGCCCGCCATCTACGGCGCCGTCCTCAAGTACAAGCGCCCGTTTGTGATCGCAATCGTCTCTTGCGGCATCTGCGGTGCCATTGCTGCCACTTTTGGCCTGCACCAGCCCGCGCTCATGACCACCTCGCTCATCACCATCCCGGCCATCATCGGCTCGGTGGGTATGGAGGACGTCATCGCGCTCGCCGTCGCCTCCGTCCTCACCTTTGTGGGCACGCTGACCTTCGGCTTCAACGACGACATGATCCTCGAGAACAACTAGTTCTGGGAAACCGGCGTCTTTGGACGCCAGCACACGGGGCGCGGCGCCAGATGCGCCCCGTGTGCCCTTATGGGAGGGCGCTGACCCCTACACGAATCCGGCGTCCTCCCATAAGGGCACACAACAGAAACGAGGTAGCCATGAAGCAATCCGAGCTCGTTGACCTTTTGGGGCGTATGACCCTGCGCGAGAAGATCGGGCAGTTGGTGCAGCTTGACGGTGGGTGCTTTGGCACCGATGCCGTAGCGGTTGGTCCGCGTGCCAAGCTGGGCGTGACGCAAGAAGATGTTGACGTATGCGGCAGCGTGCTCAACGTGTTGGGCGCCGAGGAAGTGCATCGTATCCAAGATGCATATCTTGAGCGCAGCCGTCTTAAGATCCCGCTCGTCTTTATGGCCGATGTGATCTATGGCTATCAAACCTGCTATCCAATCCCCCTGGGCCTGGGAGCCACGTGGGACCCAGAGCTTATCCGCGAGGATTACAACCTTATTGCCGAAGAGGCCGTGGCCGATGGCTGCATGGTGACCTTTAGCCCGCCGGTGGACGTGGTGCGCGATGCCCGTTGGGGTCGCTGCCTGGAGATGCCGGGCGAGGATCCGTACCTAAGCAGCCGCTTCGCTCGCGCGATGGTCGAGGGCTTTAAGGGTGACGGTACGCCGCAGAAGAGCTTGGCCAGCTGCGTCAAACACTTTGCGGGCTATGGTGCGCCCGAGGCGGGTCGCGAGTACAACACAGTGGATATGAGCGAGTGGCGCCTGCGCAACGAGTACCTGCCTCCGTACCGTGCGGCGGTCGAGGCTGGTTGCGATTTGGTGATGACGAGCTCCAACACCATCGATGGCATCCCCGCCACGGCAAACCGCTGGCTCATGCACGACGTGTTGCGCGACGAGTGGGGCTTTGACGGTCCCATCATCACCGATTACGCGGCGATCGACGAGCTCAGGGCACACGGTGTGGCGGCAAACCGTCGCGAGGCGGCCAAGCTCGCCATGAATGCCACCGTGGACATCGACATGAAGACGCCCTGCTACGCACATGAGCTTGAGGCCCTCATCGAAACGGGTGAGGTTTCGCTCGAGCAGATCGATACCGCCTGCATGCGCGTGCTCGAGCTCAAGAACAGACTCGGTCTGTTTGAGGACCCGTATCGTACGTGCTCGCCCGAGCGCCGTACGGAGGTCACGTGCACGCCGGAGCGTCTTGAGAGCGCGCGTAAAACGTGCGACGAGGCCCTCGTGCTCCTTAAAAACGAAGGTGGGCTGCTACCGCTTACGACCGGGGGCAACGCTCCGCGCGTGGCGCTCATCGGTCCCTATGCCAACAGCCGAGACATCATCGGCATGTGGGCGATTCATGCCGATAAAACTCATTCCGTAACGCTTGCCGAGGCATTTGCCGAGGTAATGGGCGACGACGGCTTTGCGTGGGCCCAAGGCTGTCCCACGCTCGACGACTACAGCGAGCTTGGGGAGTTTGGCAAGATTCCCGCGTTCGGTGCGCCGACGGGCGAGGGCGCGGATCTAGAGACGATGGCTGCCGAGGCGCTCGAGCTGGCCGCATCGAGCGACGTGGTGGTCATGGCGCTCGGAGAACACATGCTGCAGAGCGGTGAGGGCGGAGCGCGTACGGACATTACCATACCGGCTCCGCAGAAGCGCCTGCTCAAGCGCGTGCGCGCGCTCGGCAAGCCTGTGGTGCTCGTGCTCTTTAACGGGCGTCCTCTTTCCCTCACTGACGTGATCGATGATTGCGATGCAATCGTAGAGGCGTGGTTCCCCGGTACGGCTGGTGGGCGTTCGGTAGCCGACGTGCTCTTTGGAACGGTCAATCCGAGCGGCAGGCTCACGGTGAGCTTCCCACATAACGTGGGCCAGGAGCCGCTCTACTATGCGCAGTTCTCCACCGGACGTCCCGCTAAGACATCAACGCATAGCGGTCGCTTTGTGAGCCGCTATATGGACTGCCCTAACGATGCGATGTTCCCCTTTGGCTACGGACTCTCGTATCATACGGCGCGCTACGATAACCTGCGCCTGAGTGCGGACGAGCTTACGGCGGACGGTGTCCTCGAGGTCTCAATCGACGTGACCAATGAGGGCGATATTGCTGGTACTGAGGTCGTGCAGCTCTATATCCACGACAAGGTGGCAACGCGCGTGCGCCCCATGCTCGAACTGCGTGACTTTGCGCGTGTTGAGCTTGCGCCGCGTGAGCGCCGCACGGTGACGTTTATCCTGCGCGAGGAGGCTCTGCGTTTTTGGACGCCCGAGCACGGCTGGGCAAGCGAGCCCGGCGCGTTTGAGGTCATGGCGGGGCCTAACAGCCGCGACCTGTTGGTGGGGGAGTTCGAGCTCGTCTAGCTGCATTTGCTTAACGAATGGTGCACGCGGTGCGCGGCAGGCGTTCGGTCTTGTCGCCGGCGTCCGTCCGGTACCGCGCCCGATATCGATAGGAGGGGTCTGACATGGCTCATATCGCAACCAATCCGTATCTGCCGGGATGGGAGTATATCCCCGATGGCGAACCGCATGTCTTTGGTGACCGAGTCTACGTGTATGGAAGCCATGACGCACCCGAGGGCACCGCATACTGCCCGGGTGACTACGTGTGCTGGTCAGCTCCGGTGGACGATCTGGGCTCCTGGACGTTTGAGGGGACCATCTGGCGCAAAGAGGATGACCCGGCCAATGTCGATCGAACCGGGTACGGCGCGCCCGATGTGTGCCGGGGTGCCGACGGGCGGTTCTATCTGTATTACTTCACGCTAAGCATGACGAGCGGTTGCATCATGTCGGTCGCCGTGTGCGATGAGCCGGCGGGACGCTACCGCTATCTGGGTCCTATTGCCAAGCCCGACGGCTCGCCGTTTGCGGGCGAGGAGGGCTGGGGTATGCCCTTTGACCCGGCAGTCCTTCCCTGCGGGGACGGGGGTTGCTGGCTCTACTATGGGTTTGGCGCCAAGAAGCCGAGCTCGCGCATGCCCGCATGTTCCATGGAGGGCGGCTACGTGGTGCGGCTCGGCGCCGATATGCGCACGATGGCTGCGGCACCCAAGCATCTGGCTCCGGCAGTGACGCAGGCGGCGGACACGGGTTTTGAAGGGCATGCCTTCTTTGAGGCCTCGAGCATCCGCGTGCTCGACGGGCGCTACTACTTTGTCTACTCGAGCGAAAACGGACATGAGCTCTGCTGGGCCACGATGCCAACGCCGGAAGGTCCGGTAACCTACGGCGGCGTGCTCGTTTCCAACGGCGATGTGGGCCTGCCCGGGCACGAGGCCGAGGACGCCGCTGTGATGGACCTGGGCAACAACCATGGCGGCATGGCGCGCATTGCCGGGCGCGACTACATCTTCTATCACCGTCATACGCACGGTGCGCAGCACGCGCGCCAGGGGTGCGCTGAGCCCATCGAGATTGCTTCCGATGGACATATCGAACAAGTAGAGATAACGAGCTGTGGGCTCAATGGCGGAGCGCTTCCTTGCGGGCGCGCGTACCCGGCGAGTATTTGCTGCTACTTGGTGGGGCCGGCCGGCGCGGTTCACTATTCCGGCAATCTGGAAATCGCCGATAACCATCCGGTGATTACCCAGGAAGTCGATGCGGGCTGTGTGACTTCGGCACGTACCCATGTGGCCAACCTCTGCGATGGAGCGGGCGTGGGCTACAAATACCTGGCGTTTTCCGGTGCGGAGCGCACGGTGGAGCTCGAGGTGCGCGGGGATCTTGCCGGTGTGGTGAGTGTACGCTTGGACGCGCCGGATGGCGCTGAGTTGACGCGCGTCGAGCTCGTGCCAGGCGAGGGCTGGTGCACGGTGGTCGCATCCCTGACGAAGACCGTTGCCGGTGACCATGCACTCTACCTGGCTATCGAGGGCGTCGGTTCGGTCGATCTCGCCTCGTTTGCCGTCCTTTAACCCATCTCCCATCGGAGGGGCGGGCTCGCACGGACGACAGGTAGGCCCTGGTCGCGCGTCCGGTGCTCTCAACACGGCTCGGCCCTCAGGGGGTTGAAACAAAACGGAAGAATAGAGTTGCCATGGCGGAGATTCCGCAGTTGTACACCTGTGCTGGCGGCGGGCAACGCCTGATGGTGGACGGCCGGCCCTATACGCTGTTTGCGGGCGAGTGCCATAACTCCGCCTCGGGTGGGCGCCGCGCTTTTGCGGATGCTCTCGATCGCGCGCGGGCGCTCGGTATGAATACCGTGCTCGCCCCGGTTACCTGGGAGCTTTTGGAGCCCGCAGAGGGCGAGTTTGACTTTGGCCAAGTGGACATGATGCTCGAGCTTGCCCGCGAGCGCGGGCTGCACCTGGGCGTGCTGTGGTTTGGCGCGTACAAAAATGCGCAGTGCTACTATGCGCCCGCGTGGGTCAAACGCGATATCGAGCGTTTTCGCCGTGCGCAGATGGTGCCCGGGCAGAACAAGGTTCGCTATGCCGAGTTCCATAACTTTGAGATCACGGCGCTTTCGCTCTATTGCGAGGAGACGCGCGCGGCGGATGCCGGCGCCTACGCGGCTTTGATGGCGCACCTGCGCGAGGTGGATGCGCAAGATCATACGGTGATACTCGTGCAGGTAGAAAACGAGTGCGGCCAGATGGTCGCGGCACGTGAGCACTCGCCTTGGGCGGATGCCGCCTTTGCGGAGAGCGTGCCTACGGAGCTGATCGAGGCGCTTGCGGTCGATCCTACCTCCCTGGCGTCTGAGCTTGCGGAAGCCCTTGAAGCGGGCGCCGGCTCTGGTTCGTGGGAACAGGTTTTTGGCGAGCATGCCGAGGAGATGTTTACCACCTACCACATGGCTCGCTACGTGGAGACGGTCGCCGCAGCGGGCCGCGCCGAGCATCCGCTGCCCACGGCCTGCAATTGCTGGCTCGACAAGGGTCACAAGCCTGGGCGCTTTCCCACGGGCGGTCCCAACCTGCGCGTGATGGGCGTGTGGAAGCATGCCGCCCCGAGCATCGACATGCTGGGCCCCGATATCTACATCCCGGCGTTTTGCAAGGTCTGCGACGGATATGCGTGCGAGGACAACCCGCTCTTTATCCCCGAGACCGCGACGCACGCCTACGCCGCCGCGCGCCAGGTCTGGGCGGTGGCCCATCACCATGCCCTGTGCTTCGCTCCTTTTGGCTACGAGGAGATGGGCGAGCCCTTTGGCGATTCGGCGGGTATTCTCTTTGGCATGGATACGAGCGACCCCGCTTTGCTCACGCCTCAGGACCGGGAGGAATATGCGGAGGTCACGCGTGGACTGGCTCAGTTATTTGAACTTGCCGAGGACGATGCCGCGTACGCGACGCTCGATGCCGTGACGAGTGAGGTGGCAGCCGAGGGCCTGCTCGATATGGGTTCCATAGCAATTAAGGTGAGCTTTGATGAGGGTGCCCTGCCCGGTGCGTGTGCGGCCCTTCGCGCCGCCGACGGCGCCGTGTACCTGCTTGCGCTTCGTTGCGGCTTGGCGCTCGAGTCGCACGCGGCGGGTGAGCCGCATGTGGATGTGGCGTCGCTCGAGACGGGGACCGTTGAGAACGGCGCGTGGGTGCGCGACTGTCGTCTCAACGGCGACGAGGTCGCCATTATGCGCTATAGCTCTCCCGTGCTTCTTCGTTTGGAGGCCATCACGTACGCTTAGCCGCAGTCATTGCCGCCCGGCCCCTCACTTCCTTTCCTTCCCGGGGACGGGTTCCTGTGGAGGAAAAACTTCGAGAGGCGAACCTGTTGCCAGGGGAGGAAGCGAGGTATCAGGAAGTGTCAGTCGCTGCGGGCGGATGAGGCCGTTGGGGCGAAAAGAAGTGTCGGCCTGCGTCGTTGCCGTTGAGTAGCGCGCTGCTTACGGGGATACTGAAACCACGACAAACAGCGTGTGAAAGGATTGATGCATGGCTTTCCGTAAAGACTTCCTGTGGGGCGGCGCGACGGCTGCCAACCAGTGCGAGGGCGCCTACAGCGTGGACGGCCGCGGCCTGGCCAACGTGGACGTGGCGCCGCACGGCCCCGAGCGCTATGCGGTGGTCTCCGGCCAGCGCAAGATGCTCGACTTCGAGGACGGCTATTACTACCCCGCGCAGACCGGCATCGATTTCTATCACCACTACAAGGAGGACATCGCCCTCTTCGCCGAGATGGGCTTTAAGACCTTCCGCATGAGCCTGGCCTGGACCCGCATCTTCCCCAACGGCGACGAGACCGAGCCCAACGAGGCCGGTCTGGCCTTCTACGAGGACGTGTTCCGCGAGTGTCAGGCGCACGGCATTGAGCCGCTCGTGACCATCACGCACTTCGACTGCCCGATTCACCTCATCAAGGAGTACGGCGGCTGGCGCAACCGCAAGCTCATCGACTTCTACAAGAACCTCGCGACCACGATCTTCACCCGCTACAAGGGCCTGGTAAAGTACTGGCTTACCTTCAACGAGATCAATATGATCTTGCACCTGCCGTTTATGGGTGCCGGTCTGGTCTTTGAGGAGGGCGAGAACAAGGAGGCCGTCGAGTACCTGGCCGCCCACAACGAGCTCGTCGCCAGCGCTTGGGCAACCAAGATCGCTCACGAGATCGACCCTGAGGTCAAGATCGGTTGCATGCTTGCCGCAGGTAGCTACTACCCCTACAGCTGCCGTCCGGGCGATGTGCGCCAGGCGCAGATTGACAACCAGAGCAACTATTTCTTCGTCGACGTTCAGAGCCGCGGCTACTACCCGGCCTATGCCGTCAAGAAGCTCGAGCGTTTGGGCATCGATGTGGGCATGACGGATGAGGACCGCGAGATCCTGGCCGCCAACACCGTCGACTTCATCAGCTTTAGCTATTACAGCACCCGTTGCTCCGCCGGTGCCGATAACCCCGATGTCGAGCGCACCCAGGGCAACGCCTTCGCCGGCGCCAAGAACCCCTACCTGCATGAGAGCCAGTGGGGCTGGGCCATCGATCCGCTGGGCTTCCGCATCACCCTCAACGACCTGTACGACCGTTATCAGAAGCCGCTGTTTGTGGTCGAGAACGGTCTGGGCGCCAAGGACGTTGTCGAGGAGGACGGCTCCATCAACGACGACTACCGTATCGACTACCTGCGCCAGCATATCGCCGCGATGCGCGATGCGGTGACCGAGGACGGCGTTGACCTGCTGGGCTACACCACCTGGGGCCCAATCGACCTGGTGTCTGCCGGCACGGGCGAGATGTCCAAGCGCTACGGCTTTATCTATGTCGACCGCGATGATGCGGGCAACGGCACCCTCAAGCGTTCCAAAAAGAAGAGCTTCGACTGGTACAAGCATGTCATTGAAACGAATGGTGAGGACCTGTCCTAAGGGCACTGAGGCGCTCAACCTTGGGGCTCCAACCCTCCTCGCGTACCTAAGTACGCTTCGTCGGGCTTGTCGCTCCCAATCTTGAGCACCTCAGGCCCTTAGGGGGCGGGCCTGACCGCTGTGAATTTCGCGTGCTCATTCTCATAGTCTCCTAACCAAGGCGCCCGGCGAGTATGTGCTCGCCGGGCGCCTTGCCGTCGGCGGATTTTGGGACATGTGGCCCGCTTTTTGGGCCTGCCTGTCGGTACACTAAAAGCACTATGGGTACCCGCGCACGACATATTGGCCACGCGGCCGCCCGATCCGCGCCCGTAGCGGATCCCAGGGGCGGCAGGCTCTTCGCTATGCCGCGATTCCTTGTTGGCATAACACATCAGGTGTACCGTCACCGCGTCTTTGCTATCGCCGGCGCCATCACCGCGCTGTTCCTCATGCTTTTGGCGGT
>DXZV01000006.1:509-18452 GCA_019419485.1 Collinsella sp. | reverse complement strand
AAGCTTTCCAACGCCGTGCCCGCCTATAGCGAGGTGTCCAAAGAGGTCGTGGATGCGCTCGTCCACTCGAGCTCTCTCCCGCTGCTTGTCGCCGCAATTATATTTTCGATCTGGGGCGTATCGGTCTATCTGCGCTGTTTGGACTATGTGTTGCGCCGCCGCCTTGTTGCCGTCGCCACCATCTGCGCCCTCTGGATGATTGAGGTCATCCTCAAATACAAGTCGTTCACACCGGTTTACGCCACGATCCTGTGGTACCTGTACTACGTGCCCATGACGCTCATTCCGCTGCTCTACCAGCTGTGCGGCCTGCGCCTCGCGGGCGTGGAACAGCACCGTATGGGGCGTCGCTATCGCAGCATCCTGTGGGTCGTGGCCATCCTACTTATCGGTTTTGTGCTCACCAACGATTTCCACCGGCAGGTATTCCACTTTGACCGTGCAAGCGACACCTGGAGCAACGATTACACATATGGCTGGGGCTATTTCGCTGTCTTGGTGTGGACGGCCTTTAACTTCGCGGCCTTTTTTATCCTGGTGGGTCGGTCCTCGTCCTTTCGCATTCAGCGCTTTTCGGGCACGGCGGCGCTTGTTTTGTTGGGTGCTGCGTTCTTTGCCATCTCGTATGCTCTGCGTGTGCCCTGGGCATGGAGGCTCAACTTCTCGCTCGTCTATTGCGTCTTGTGCGTGGTGGCGATGGAAATCTGTCTCGATTGCGGTGTCATTCCGTCATATCACGACATCGCCGGCATCTTCGACACCTTGCCGCTCGACCTCAAAGTTCTAACGCGCGACCTGCAGGAAGTCTATGCCACACCGGTGTCGAAGCCAATGCCGGCGGGCGTGTGCGAAGAGCTTCGGGCCCAGGAACACGGGCATGCCCATGCCTTTGCCGTGGTGTCCGATCCCGATGTGATGTACCGTGCCTTTCCGCTGCTGGGCGGATCGGCCCTGCTTGCCCAAGACGTGTCGGAACTTAACGAGCTTAACCGTGAACTGGCACATCGTCGTATGGAGCTGCAGCGCCAAAATGAGCTGCTCACGGCCGATTACGATCTTAAGACGCATCTGGCAGATCAAGAGGCCGAGACCTTGCTGGTCCAAGACGTGGACCAGGCGCTTGCCCGTGCGTTCGATGAGATGTACGACCTGCTGAGCTCGCTGCCACCGTTGACCGACGAGGCGTCTTCGCGCGAGCGTTACCGCATGCTGCAGCGCGCCAAGATGCTCGTTGCCTATTGCAAGCGCAAAGGGTCGCTCACGTTGGCACAACACGGGGAGAGCGGTTTTGATCGCGACCGCATTCAGCTCATTGCCAATGAGCTCGCAAGCGACCTGCGCACCATCGATGTCGATTGCGCTTCGATTATCGCCATACGGCGCCCGATGCATGCCGGTACGGTAAGTGCCCTGTACGACTGCGTGTATGACTTTGCGTTTTTTGCCTACACCACCGACCATCCGGCGCTTATGTATCACTTGGGCGACCATGACCGGTGCAGTGTCGAGCTGCGCGCCACGCTTTTTTCCAACGATGATGAAGATCTTTCGCAGACGCCCGCTGCGCAAGAGCTCGAAAGCGCTCTGCAAGGGCGCAACGTGGCATACCGCCTTGAGGGCGAGCCCGGCCAGCTGCGCATGATCGTCTTGATGCCGAGGGCGGGTGAGTGACGATGCAGATTTCGTTCATCCTTCCCCAAATCGTTGCGCTCGATGTTGTCTTTGCCCTGGCTGCGTGTCTGCAGATGATCCACGTCCCGCTCATCGCATCGCGCCGCTCGTCCTATAACCGTAAGGTGATTTGCGCCTACGAGACGAGCCTTGTGCTTCACCTGATGATTTCGGCGCTCATCTTATTCGCGTCGTCTGGCTCGTATCTGGTGGCGCCGCTTGACGTTTGCGCCAGGGCAATGGGCGGAGTGCTGTGGCTCAATGCCGCGATCTTTGTCTATGGCGTGGTCCTTATGGTGCGCTATCGTCGCCCTGTCATGCTGGCCGAGCTGCTGCTTGTTGGCGCCGTGACACCGCCGGTGGTTTTTGCCATGGGCTCGGTGTGGGCCGTTGTCCTTATCGCAGAGGGAGCGTTCTTCCTGTTCCGTTCCGTCGCGGCGCTTTTGATGGACGTCCGTAACCGCCAAGAGGACATCACCGCGTTCTCGACGATTGAAACCATCAACGTGATTCCCGTGGGCATCCTGTATCTGGACTCGAGGGGCCGTCCACTGCTCATGAACCGCTGCATGCGCAAAAACCTGGTGGAGCTTCATATGCCCACCGACCTAGGCGATATGAGCGGTACATGGAACGACCTGCGCAAGCTCAGCATGCAAATGCCCGAAGGCGGTAAGAACCGCGTGCGGATCAACCTGGACCGCTTTGGTGAGGCGCGTGCGGTGGTCGAGGTTTCTCCCGCCGAGATTCGCCTGTTTGTGTGCGATGACGTTATGGTCTCGGGCTGTTCGTTCGAGCGCATAATCGGTCTGGACGTGACAGAGTATGCGCATGCGCATGACCGCCTGGCGCAGGCCAACCACCTGCTTGAGCTTGCGGGCCAAGAGCTCCAGGCCCAGATCGAAGAAGTCAAAAAAGTTGCCGACAATGCGGCCTATCTGCGCATGCGCGCCCGCGTTCACGATGTGATCGGCCAGCGCCTGTCCATCCTTCATCGCTATTTGGAGGAGGGGCGCTTGGACGACGAGTCGCTCGAGCAGATCGACCCGCTGCTGCGCTCAATCGCTGCCGATCTGCGCAGTGGCGGCACCAGTGGGCCGGCGGAGCAGTTGGGTGATATCGTCCATGCTTTTGGCCTGGTGAGTGTGCAGATCGATGTTGAGGGTGCGCTGCCTGAGGACGCGCGTGTCGGCGCTGCCTTTTTGCAGATTATCCGCGAGGCCTCGACCAACGCCACCAAGCATGCGCAGGCGCATCGGGTCCGTGTGCGCTTGTGGCAGGAGAGGACGGATGCTGACGCCGTCGCGCACATGACGATTTCTAACGACGGGTCCCCGGCCCCCGTATCGTATCGCGAGGGAACGGGTATCCCAGGTATGAGGCATGTCGCGCAAGATCTGGGTGGCAGCCTAGAGGTCCACGCCACCCCGCCCTTTACGCTTACGGTATCCATTCCGCTTAACGCCAACGACACGTCCCAAAGGAGAAACTCATGATCCGCGTGTTAATTGTCGAAGATCAGGCCATCCTGCGCGAGAGCCTGGCGCGCTCCGTTGGCGACCAGCCCGATATGACCGTCGTTGCCGCGATCGCCGATGCCTCCGAGGCCTTGGGTGTCGCGCTCAAGGAGCGCCCGGACATGATGCTGATGGACGTGTGCACCGAACACGATTCAAACGGCATCGTGGCGGCGGCACGCATCAAGGAACAGCTGCCCGAGTGTCGCATCATTATCATGACAGGCATGCCCGAGATCACCTTTGTCGATCAGGCCCGCGAGGCGGGCGTCGACAGCTTTGTGTACAAGAACGTCGGTATCGACGAGCTATTCGCCGTGATGCGCTCCACGCTGGCGGGTTACTGCACGTTTCCCAAGCCGCCCGAGAGCATCTTCTCGGGCACGGCGGCCCTCGACGATGTCGAGCTGTCGATCTTGCGCCTTGCCTGCGAGGGTAAAAGCCGCCGCGAGATTGCGGCCGAGCTGTTTATGAGCGAGGGCACCATCAAGCGCCGCATCTCGGAGATCCTGAGCAAGACCGGCTACGACAACATCATGCGCCTGGCCGTGCATGCGGTGACTGAGGGCAGCATCGTTCCCAACATGGAGCGCTAGCGCTCGTTACGCACCGGCATAAAAGCGGCGGGGCCGCAGGATCATCTCCTGCGGCCCCGTCTGGTGTGCGCGGATGTGTCCGCCAATCCGCGGCTGATGTTACGTGCCGTTACGCGATGGTTGCGCTGTAGGAGGCAACGTCCTCGTAGGAATCGGTCAGGTAGGCGTCGATGCCGATGGTCGTATTGACCAGGTCGTCAAGGCTATCGAGCGTGCCGTTCGAGAACGTGAATTCCTCAGTGGCGTTGGTGCCGGGCATCAGGTGAGCCGAGAACCAGGGTTCCTTCATGGTGCCGTTGACGTTGGTCTTGCCGCTGGGGGCGTAGAAGGTCAGGTCCTTGTCGCTCTTGTTGGTGATGTTGACGACAAAACCGATGTCGCCCCACTCGTCCTTGAACTTCTCGGTGATGGTAATGGTGCACAGGTCGTCATCGGCAACGGTGACGGCGGGGGAGATTTCAATCTTCTGGACGTCGTCGTCTTCGACGGCCTCGTCGATCTCTTCTTCCTTCTCGGCCGCCTCGCGATCCTTCTTTACCGTGCCGGACAGGTCCTTGTCGGACTTGCTAAAGACAAGATTGCCGTCATCCTCTTCGAGGATGAGCTTGCCGTCCTTGAGCTTCATGTCATGCGACTCGTCTTCGGCGGTGATGGTTACGGTGGTGGCGTCCTTTGCCTCCCATTTAAGGTCGACGACTTCAAGGAACAGGTCGAGGGCACCTGTACCATCCTCATCGAGAATCAGGACGCAGTGCACACCCCAATCCTCGAGCATCTTCATGTACTCATCGGTCAGTTCTTCACCCTCCAGGGTTCCACCCGAGAGTTCCCAGCTGCCGACGAAGTTGGCCTTGGGGTCTTTGCCGCCCCCGCTGCAGCCCGCCAGGGCAAAGGCGAGCGCAAGGACGCATGTCAGAAATGCGAGTACGGACTTTTTGAACGTTGTCTTCATGGTGTCCTCCTTTATCGAACGAAACCCATAGAAGCAAATGCGGGGGTGGCGGATCCCCCGCCAATTACCAGATAGAGGGGCTAGGGCCTGGGCGTTCCGCAGTTGCTGCAGAACTTGCCGCCGTTTTCGCTGCCGCAGTTGGGGCAGAACCACTTGGCCGGTGCCGGGGCGGGTGCGGGACTGCCACGCTCGGAGCAGAACTTGCCGGTGTTGGTGGCGCCGCAGCTGCAGGTCCATGTGCCGGCCGCGGGAGCAGCGGCAGGAGCCGGTGCGGGAGCGGGTGCCGGAGCCGGCTGCGGGGCGGCCTGCTGCTGTGCCTGGCCGGCGGCGAACAGCTGGCTGGCGTTCATGCCGCCCATGCCACCTGCCATGCCCATGCCCATAAAGCCTGCCATCGCGCCGTTGGGATTGGCGGCTGCCGCGCGCATTGCGTCGCTCTGGGCGCTGGCAATGTTGGCTGCCGCCATGGTGGGATCGCGCATGACCGCGGCTTTCTGCAGGTCCTTGATCATCTGCTCGTCCTCTTGCGAGGCGGCGATGGAGTTGACGCCAAAGCTCACGATCTCGACGCCGCGCAGATCACGCCAATCGGCAGAGAGGACCTCGTTGAGCGCGCGGGCGAGCTCGGTGGTGTGGCCGGGGATGGCGCTGTAGCGGATGCCCATTTCCGAGATCTTGGCAAAGGCGGGCTGCAGGGCGGTGAGCAGCTCGGACTTAAGCTGGCTGTCGATTTTGTCGCGCGTGTAGCTATCGGTCACGTTGCCGCACACGTTGGTGTAGAACAACAGCGGGTTGGTGATGCGGTACGAGTACTCGCCGTTGCAGCGCACGGAGATGTCGACGTCCAGGCCGATGTTGTTGTCGACCACGCGGAAGGGCACGGGCGAGGCGGTGCCGTACTTGTTGCCGATGATCTCCTTGGTGTTGATGAAGTAGACGCGCTGGTCCTTGCCCGCGTCGCCGCCAAAGGTAAAACGGCTGCCGATATTGGCGAAGGTTTCCTTGATGGAATCGCCCAGGTTGCCGCTAAAGACGCTCGGCTCGCTGCCGGTATCGAAGACGAACTCACCGGGCTCCAGCGCGACTTCGATGATCTTGCCGTTTTGCACCACGAGCATGCCCTGGCCGTCGTTGACGGCGATGACCGAGCCGTTGGAGATGACGTTGTCCTCGCCGCGCGTGTTGGAGCTGCGGCCACCGGTGCGTTTGCTGCCCTTGCAGGCCAAGACGTCAGCAGGCATCGATTCGCAGTAGATAAATTCCTTCCACTGGTCGGCCATGACGCCGCCGGCAGCTCCCAATCCAGCTTTCAAGAGTCCCATGGTGATCTTCCTTTCTCGTCAAAGGCCGGGTGGTATTGGTCGGATTGCTTAGTCGTCCTTGTCGTCTTTCATGACAACGGTGGTCTCGGTGTGGCTGAAGGTGTCGTGCTTCTCGGTCAGGTCGAGCTCGCCGCAGTACTCGTCGGCGTGGGCGGCCTCGTTGGCCGTCTTGAGCTGGCCTACCAGTAGCACGTCTCCGATAATCACGATGATCAGCGGCGCGATGATGTTGATGAGAATGCCCTCGACATCGAAGGTGAGGTAATCTGGATCGAAGGCGTATTCTCCCATAAAGAGAACCTGGGAGAGGATAAATCCGATCACAAAGAACAGCACCGAGGCAATAGCGAGCTTGGGCTTGGAGCAGGGGAGCTCGCCGGCCAAGCGGCCGGTCTGGCCGTTCATGGCAAACAGGTAGCTCTTGCCGTTCCACGAGGTGGAGAGCATCCAGACGGGGAACAGGGCGTAGTCGCTGTCTTCCCAGGTGTAGTCGAGCTGCTTGCTTTCGACCGTGGCATCGTCATATTCGTCGACGACGGTCTCGCGCAGGGCCGAGATCGTGCTCTCCTCCATGCGGCGCTCGGCGCGCGCCTTGCACGTCTCGCAATCCTCATCGTAACGGTTGGCGATGTAGCCGGGCATATAGGCGACCGAGAACGGGCGCAACGCGTCGTAGTCAAACGGCTCGATGGCGTCCATGTGGCCGTCGGGCATCTTGGACGATCCGTCGACGGGCACGCGCTTAAACGAGATATTGCCCTTGCGATAGGCATCGTAGTGGTCGGTGGTCGTGACGGTGCGATCGGATTCCTCGGTCACGGTCTCGTTGGTCGCGTCAAAATACACTTCGCCGTCAACGCGGGCGCCGTAGAGCCAAAACGGCACGTAGACACCTTGGACCTCGTCGATGTGGTTGCCGGTGACAAAGCTCTTGGGCAGCAAGATCTTGCCCTTATAGTGTTCCTTGAGTGCGGCCGTGACATCGTCGTGCCCGAGCTTAAACGGAATCGCCAGGTCGGGCGAGAAGTCGCCAGAGAGCTGGCCGGGCGCCACGGCGGAGTTACCGCAGTACGGGCAGGTGGTGACGGCGACGGTGCCGTCGGACACGAGCTCGGCGCCGCACGACGAGCAGATGTAGCCGGCGTTTTGGGCGAGCTCCTGCACCGCGTCGTCGGCGACGGGCTTGGGCGTTGCGGCTGCCGCATCGGCTTTGGCGTCGGCCTTGTCCTGGCGCTCGCGATAGAGGGCCTCGACTTCTTCGACTTCAAAGCGTGAGTCACAGTAGTCGCAGACGAGCATTTGCTCGGCGCTGGCAAAATGCAGGGGACCACCGCAGGCAGGGCACTGATAGTTAACGCTCTCGAAGGCCATGATCGGTCCTTTCCGTGCCGGAGGCTATGCGCCGATGGCGCCGCCGCAGTATTCGCAGCGCCCGCTGGCATCGGGAATGGTGGTGGCTCCGCAGAAGGGGCAGGTCACCGCGGTCTTGGGGGCCTTGGCGGCCACGGCGCTATCGCGCGTCTCCTGGCGCAGCTGCACCAGCGCTTCGCGCACCTCGGTTGCCTGGCGCTTGGCCTCGCGGTATTCGATGGAGCCGCGCTGATCGATGGTGGAGTCGTTCACGCGCAGGTCGATCTCGGTAAAGTACGGCGTGTTGACGTGGATGGTCAGATTAAAGTCGTAATCCAGGTCGTAGCGCGGCGGGTTGTAGCTCTCGCGCTCGCCGTCCTTGGTCTCGCGATAGATCTCGGTGCGATGCTCGTCGATATCCATATCGCAGCCGAGTACCTGCGAGAACTCGATGATGTCGGGATTGGCGTCGCGCCAGCGGCTCTGCGAAGTGATGATCAGCAGGCCCGCGTCCTCATCGAGCATAATATTGGTGCGCCCGGCAGAAAGCGTGCGCGTGGGGTTGAACGACGCCAGGCGCTCGGCATTGGCCTCGCGGTAGGCGAGCTGCTCGCGGATATCGTCCGCGGTGCTGGAACGATAGCCGTGAAAGTAGGGGGAGAGCTTGCCGGCGCACTCTTTGCACAGGTAGCCTTCATTGATTTTTGTCTTACCTAGAAGTCCCAGCTCGGTACCGCAAATCGCGCACTCTTTCTTCTCGAACATCTTGTCAAAGAAGCCCATGGCTGCCTCCCATCAACTGGTAGCGTGTGTCACTTTTGATGATGGGGGAGTGCGCAGCCTTTCACGATACCCAGACGGCTCAACGAGTCTCCACAACTGGGACACATGGCCCATTTTTCCTACTCATTGGGGACGTACTTAAATGAGTGAAACTACTCATTTAAGTACGTCCCCAATGAGTACCCGTAGAATGAGAGTGGATAATCTCCCGTTTTTGGCCTGTGTACAGGCTCAAAGTGGGAGATTATCCACTCTCGTCATTTGGGTGTCCAAAAATCCCCGCTCGTTTGGCGCCTGGGGACACTCTTTGTCGAATGCGGCGGCTGCCGAATGTGGGCGCCGTCCTTGCTATGCCACGGTTACGGCGACCTGGGCGTAGCGGCTGCAGGGGCGCTCGGCGCGCGTCTGCACGGTAAGGGTGAGCACAAGGCGGTCGCCGGGCCGCGCGTCGGCGGGCACGATGAAAGCGGTGTCTACCGTGCATTCTTGCCACAGCGACAGATCCTGGGCGCCTGCATAGCTCGACGGGTCCACGGCGACATCCCAATGTACATCGAAGCCCTTGCCGTCGGGGTCGACGATGGTCGCTGTAAGGTCGACGCGCTCGCCGGCTGTGGCGCTGCGGTCGGCCGTGGTCTCGACAACATGTGCCGGATGCGAGCAGGCTGCCGGATCATGGGCACACCATTGCGCGCGGGCGGCAAAGTCTTCCTGATAGGCACGCAGATAGGGATTGAGATTGTCGTCTGCGGGCGTGCCGATGGAGGCAAAACCGGCGGGCGCGTTCGCATCGGGATGCCCATCAAAAAACATGCGTCCCAGCAGCGTATCGAAGCCGCGGTCGTCGATACCGCGCAGGCCAAACGGCAGCAGCGGAATATAGGTCATGCTGTCGCCTTCGGCCATAAAATCGCCGCGCTCAAACTGCATCGCGGGCATGCCTTCCAGGCCCCAATCCAGACGGGCATGCTTGCCAAACTGAAAGCGCTCAGGCTCGTTTTCGTAGACCTTACCATCGCCATAGAGCATATAGCGTGCCATGAGGGGGCCGTTGCCCTGCGTGAGATTCTGCTCGGGCCAGGGAGCCTTAAACAGCGGCAGCGTATCGGGCTGAGCTGTTTTGGCGTCGAAATAGTTGCCATACATATAGGGCGTACGCCAAAAGATGAGCTCGGGAAAGAGCTCGCGCCCATGGTCGAGCCACGAGTTGTCCTGTCCCACGCCATCGGCAACGCCCATCACGCGCACCTTCTGATAGACCTGCTGCTGCACGGCGGGCCACTCGGGCGTGGCGCGATAGCGCTCGGCAATACTCATGAGGGCGCGAACGATCGTATTCATACCACCCCAGCTGAGCAACCATAACGTACGCGGATCATCATCCAGAATCGCCTGCGCAATTACGCGAGACCCCTCAGTTTCCTCAGTCACATCACCCTCAAAGGCAACATTTCCCACAAAGGTGCGCTCGATCATCTGGGCGGGCGTGGGAAACGGCGGCTCACCGGCAGCGGCCGCATTTGCCTGCAACTGCGGCCAAGCCTGGGCATATTCATTACTCCAGAGACTCTCAATCCAATGCTCGGGAAACGGCCGATACTCACGAAGCTCGCCGGCTAGCGGATCGGGCTCATGAGGCACAACAGCCCACTCATAAGAGCGCCGCCCTTTGGTCCGCCAATGCGAATTCACCTCGCCGAGCGTATGAACCCCATCCCCAAGAAAGTGATACTGCGAAGCCGTATACACCACAGCCTGAACATCAAGCAAGTTGAGATACAGAGCCAAATGAACAAGCGAGTTCATATCATCGACTTCCATATCAGTGGTAACAATCACCCGAGTCAACTTCTGGGACATAGGAACAGCTCCAATCAAAATCAATTCAGCCAGTTACGCGCAAGGCAAGACGGGACCCATGCCCCCATCGCCACCGACCCGGCGGCCCGCTAGAAGCGGCCGGCCAAGGTCACAGCAACGTCAACGCAGCGGAGACCGGGGTTTAGTCTTGCAAACACTCCGCAGGGGGCATGGGCAGGCGCAGCGCGAAGCGCAAAGCGCCAGCCCATGCATGCCCGAGGACGTTTGCAAGACTAAACCCCGGTCCCCGCGATGGGAGGGCTTAGCGGTCGACCCTGGCCGACCACTCCCAGCAGCCCACCGGCTCGCCGTCGATGAGTACGTTGCCCCCGTCGAAGTCTTGATAACACAGGTCGTTGAATTGGTGGATCCACACGCCGTGGTTGAACGTCTTCTTGGCCGAGCCGTCGGCCTCGCGATACACGCCGGTCAGGTCCTCGACATGGCTAAAGTAGGTGAGGTGCACGTTGGCGCCGGCATCGCGCAGGCGCGCCGTGAGCGGCAGCACGGTCTGTTGCGGTGACACAAGCTCGTCGCCCTTGGAGTGCGTAAACCACAGCGGCGTCTTGGCGAGCGCGGCTACGTCCTCGTCCGTGGCGTTGTACCACGGGGCGCAGCAGGGAAGGCCCGCGGCGAAGAAATCGGGGTAGTCGGCGCACAGGCGCAGGGTCATAAAGCCGCCGTTGGAAAGACCGGCGACCACGATGCGGTCGGTGTCGATGCGGTCGGCATGCTCGGTGACAAATTCGTCGATGAGGGCCTTGAGCACGGGGGAGTAGATGCTCTGGTTGGAGCGACCAAGCTGCTCGATGCCGTTGTCCATCCAAAACGTGGGCGACTGCGGCACGAGCACCCAGGCAAAGCCGCCAAAGTAGCGCTGGATCTGCGCCTGGCTGATGGCCGTCACGCGGTTGCCGATATAGGCGCGCGTGGCGCCTTCGCCCTGCGTGGCGCCCTTGCCCTCGCCGGCGCCGTGCAGATACACCACGAGCGGTGCCTTTTGGGGCACGGCCGTGGCCTCGGGCGCAAAGGGGTTGAAGCATGCCGAGTCCTCGGCCTTAAAGCTGGGCTCAAAGAAGCCGTATTCGAGCGCGATACCGTCGACGGCGGTCTTTTGCGTGGCGTTGCTCCAGCCTTTGAGCGCGGGGCAGATATCGCCACGGCAGGTGTCGAAGACCAGGCCGCAGGTGGGATCGTCGCCGTCGTTGCCGGGAAGAGCTGTGAGCTGCGTGATGCGCAGCTGGTCATCGAGCATGCGCGAACCCATGACGCCGCCTTCGATGGTCTTGGTCAGGCGCTGCTCGGCGACCTCGAGTGCCACATGGGTGCCCACGGCGAGCTTACGTCCGTTCTCGTCGCACGGATATGCGGCGAGAATGTCGATGTAACCCACGGAGGGCGCGGCATGGTCGGCGCCGCGCTCCTTGCGCATCAGAACCTCGCCCGAGCGCTCGTGACGCTCTACATATATATGGAAGGTGTTCGCGTCGATGTCGTTGGCGCGCACGGTGCAGGGCAGGTCGAGTACGACCTTGCTGATCCAGGGGCCAAAGTCGCCCAAGGTGGTGACGGTTGCGTAGGTACACAATTTGAGTTCCATGAGCTGCCTCCCTTGCGCCGCGAATGCCTGGCATCTGCGGCAATACAAACTAAACATGTTTAGTGTAATCTAGAATTGAAGAATAACCAGATGAACTCGGTAAACGGCAAAATCGAACACGTCGTGAACTACTAAACATATGTTTACTAGCTTCTAGCAGGGCTTCTGTTGATGAGTTAACAGGTCATAGAGGTGTTTATCAAAATAAAATCCCACGTAAATAGCCATATATTGATAGATGGTCAAATAGATCTTCTCCCGCCATTTAAATACGCTCACCCCCGATTTCCTACCGTTCACCGGACTGTAGACGGCAAAATTGCCATAAATTCGGTGCTCCGTGTAAACTAAAGTCCGTAAACGTTCAGTAAACACCTTGTTTACAAAAGCGTATCCAAGGGTCCGGCAACCGTAAGGGGTTATAGTCGCCGGGCCAAAGGCGTGCCTAAGCCCAAGGGGGCTGGCACACGAAGATATGGGGAGGGGTCCCATGGCAGTAGATAACAAGCAGATTGCCACCGATGTCCTCGAGCTCGTGGGCGGTGCGGAGAATGTTTCCGTTGCCACCAACTGCATGACGCGCCTGCGTCTGACGCTCAAGGATAACAGCAAGGCCGACGTGGAGAAGATCAAGAAGGTCAAGGGTGTTCTGGGTTGCCAGTTTGCCGGCAGCCAGCTCCAGGTCATCATTGGCCAGAACGTGCCCAAGGTGCTCGCCGAGTTCGTCGCCATGTCCGGCGTCAAGCAGGGTGAGGCCGTCAACGAGAACCTCGACGCTCCCAAGGAGAAGTTCGAGCTCAAGAACCTGCCCAACATCATCCTCGACTATCTGTCGGGCTCCATGACCCAGCTCATCCCGCTGCTCATGGCCGGCGGTCTGTTCCGCACCATCGCGGCCGTCCTCGGCCCCACCATGCTGGGCGTTATCTCGGCCGACGACCCGACCTACACGTTCCTCTACACCACCCTGTACGAGGCAACGTTTACCTTTATCCCCATCTACCTGGGCTATGCCGCCGCTAAGAAGCTCGGCGCCAGCCCGGTGCTCGGCATGCTGCTCGGTGGCGCCCTCATGGCTCCTTCCGTGGTGAGCGTCGCCACCCAGGAGGGCGGCGGAATCATCTCCGTCTACGGCATCCAGATTGCCGCTGCCAACTACCAGCAGTCCGTCCTGCCGATCATCCTTTCGGTGCCCGTCCTGTACTTCATCGAGAAGTTCTTTAAGAAGGTTATGCCCGACGTGCTGTCCACGGTCTTCACGCCGTTCTGCACCATGATCGTCACGATCCCCATTGCCTTCATCGTCCTCGCTCCGATCGGCAACGAGATCGGTACGCTGATCGCCAACGCCCTCTTCGGCCTTGCTGACCTTGGCGGCATCGGCATCCTGATCGTCATGGCCATCCTCGGCGCCTTCTGGCAGCTCTTCGTGGTCTGCGGCATGCACATGCCCGTCATCCTGCTCGCCCAGGTTCAGATCATCGCTGCCGGTTACGATCCCTTCGTCTTCGTTTCCACCAACTGCGCTATGGCCGCTGTCTGGGGCTGCGCCTTCGGTGCCTTCCTCAAGATGAAGAACCCCGACGAGAAGTCTCTCGCCATCGGTTACGTCATCTCCGCCATCGCCGGCGGCGTCACCGAGCCCGCGCTCTTCGGCATCCTCATGCGCTTCCGTCGCACCATGTTTGGCATGTTCATCGGCGGTGCCATCGGCGCTGTGTTCTCCGGCCTCATGGGGGTTACCTACTACCTCGCAGGCGGTGCCTCCAACTTCCTGGTCTTCACCAACTACCTGCAGGGTGGCCAGATGAACACCGTCTGGGCTATCGTTGGTATGGCAATCTCCTTTGTCATCGCCGCTGCCGTCGTCTTTGTCTCCGGCTTCTCCAAGGAGGAGCTCGCCGAGATGGAGGCCTAAGGCCAAGCCACTCGGTCGCATAAGACCTCACCTACACGACAGGGCCCCGTCAGGCGTAAGCCCGGCGGGGCCCTTCTTGCAAGGTAGACTGATGGAGGCGGGTGAGATTCGCCCGCGAGGGTTTGCCAAGCGGCGGGGGCTTTCGCGCGGGGTTATCGCGAAAGCCCCCGGCGGTTCGCAAATCTTTTATCAAATGAAAGGACATGCAGATGAGTTTGGGAAAGCTGACCGTCAACGGTCGCCAGGACGGCTTTTTGTGCGAGGGCAAACCGTTCTTCTGGTTTGCCGATACGTGCTGGAGCGCATTTACGAGCATTGCCGAGGATGACTGGGACTACTACCTGACCCGCCGTGCCGAGCAGGGCATGAATGTGCTGCAGATCAACACGCTGCCGCAGTGGGACCGCTGCTGCCCCGACCTGGGCATTTGGCCCTACGCGAGCGAGGACGGCGTGCACTTTGATTGGAGCCGCCCCAACCAGGAGTACTGGGACCGCGCCCGCCGCATGTGCCGGGCAGCCGTGGAGCGCGGCATTCGCCCGGCGCTCGTGCTCATGTGGTGCAACTACGTGCCCGGTACCTGGGGCTCCGTGATCGCCGAGCGCCTGGGTGCCGAGGTCATGCCGCGCGAGGAGGTTCGCGCCCACGTTGCCCGCGTCGTCGAGAACCTGGGCGAGTTCGACCCCGTCTACGTGGTGACAGGCGACACCGACTTTAAGACCGACGAGGCTATCGCCTATTACGGGGATGCACTCGACGAGGTCACCAAGCTGGCTCCCGAGTCCTTGCACACCATGCATATCAACCGTGGCAACCGCGCCCTGCCCGAGCAGTTTGCCGATCGCTTGGACTTCTACATGTTCCAGCCCGGCCACAACTATAGCGGTCAGGAGGAAGCTTGGAAGCTGCCCGAGGATTTTCGCGCGCAGTATCCCAAAAAGCCGATGGTCAATTCCGAGCCCTGCTACGAGCAAATGGGCGCGAGCCGCAACGTGTACTGGCGTTTTACCGCGCAGGATTGTCGTGCGAGCGTTTGGTCGAGCATTCTAGCCGGTGCCTCGGCGGGCATTACCTACGGCGCACACGGCGTGTGGAACTGGCAGACGTCGCGCAGTAAGGGCTCCGTCCTGGGCGAGGGCTTTGACATGCCGTTCCGCTGGCAAGAGTGCCTGCAGTTTGCGGGCGTGTGGGACTTTGGCGCGATCGAGCATGTGCTTGCCGGCTTGGGTGCCACGGCTGCCGACGACGCGCTCGCCGTGGTTCCGGCACAGGAGCTTCTCGACGACGCGCGCGAGACCATCCGTGTGGCGCGCGTTGGCGATCGCGTCGTCACGTACCTGCCGCGCACCACGGCGCTCAAGTTTAAGCTCGACGGCGCGCGTGGCTGGACGGCGACGGTCCTCGACATGGAGGACAAGCGCATTGCAAAGCTGCCCGTCCGCGATAACGGTGACGGCACCGTGCGCGTGGCTCAGCATCCCTTTGAGCACGACGCGCTGGTGATCCTGGCCCCCGGGCGCTAACGGCTCTTCTCCAACATTTACAACCCAGTCCCTTTCATTAGGCTGCGACGGAATGGTTCCTGCATGACGGCTTCAAGCTGCCAAGGGGAGCCATTCCGTCGCACTCTTTGTTTACTCATTGGGTACTCATTGGGGACGTACTTAAATGAGTGGCAGTTAGGGACACTCTTTGTCGAGCTAGAGACCGCGCGCCCCTTCTGGGTCATGCGGCTCAAAATCGCGGCGTCATGCGGACGGCTGGGGTCGAATTTACAGTATTTCGAGCTCGGCTTCGATATTGAGATTGGTTCTTTATTAAAATGGTGTTCCGGACAACAAAGCGGGTGGGGGTTACCATGAGGGACCTGGGAGACACAACCGCATATTTGCGCCGGGGCATGCGGGAGATTCTGTGCCTAGCGCTGTTCTTCTTCACGTTTTTGGCGTGCGAGTATCTCTTTGATGCGCGCATGGTCGAGTTCGTGCCATCGAGTGAGGTCGTCATCTACGAGAGCATCGTTGTCGGCGCGAGCGTGATTGGCTTTTTCGTGCGCCCATTTCTGTACTATCGCTGTCCCCAGACGATCGATGCGACGAGCGATATTACGGGCGTGCTGTTGGTATCGGCGTTGCTGCTGATGATTATGGCAGTGCGGTTTGAGGTAGTAATTGCCGGCGGCCTGGTGGCGTGCTGCGCCCTGGGCTATTGCGGATCGACCGCCCATGCCAATCTTGCGCGGCGTTTTGCGCAGACGCCCTGCCTGGCGCGCGCCGTGGCGGTTTCCTATGCTGTGGGCATTTTGGTGCAGGTGCTCAACCATATGGTGATGCCTGCGGGCATTCCCCAGCAGTCTGTTCTCATTGCCTGTGCGATTGCGCTGGTGGGGCTGCTTCACGGTGTCCGCAGCGCTAAATTGCGTGATGAGCCTGCGCCCGAGTTCGAGGTCGAGATTGCCGAGCTATCGGTCGATGCGTCGGAGCGTGGCGCCAGGTGGCACGATGACCCCGAGGCAAAGGCGGCCTTTCAGGGTGCCGTGGTGCGTCTGACGGTGGCGACCGCTTGCCTCACCGGCGTGTTCGCGGCCCTCAATGCCGGCCTTACGACCTCGCATGCCGCTGGCGCTATCGACCTGGGCGACTGGCCGCGCTTGCTGCTGGTTGTGAGCGCCCTTGCCGCCGGCGTCCTGTATGACCTGCGTGGGCGTTCGTATATGAATATCATCATGACGTGCGCCGCCATGCTGTCCACGCTCTCGTTCTTTGTGCTTATCACCGATGGCAACGGTGGCAACACGCTTGCCGCCACGATTATCTTTTACCTTGGCACGGGCTTTTTCGTGGTGTTCTTCACCACGAAGTTCGCCGCGATTTCGATGTATGCCCGCTGGGCGTATCTGTGGCCGTGCATGGGCCGTGTTATCAACAACGTTTGCTCGATGCTCGTGACGGCTCCGGCGGTGGCGATTATCTCGAGTCAAAACGTGCTGGCGGCAGTGAGCGTCGTGCTCGTGCTGTTTGTCGGCATCGCGATTTCGCTGTTGGGACAGTTTGGACAAGACGGCGAGGGCGAGGCGACGCACGGCGGGCTGGCGCTTGCCACCGACGATCTTGGCGTGAGCTGTGAGCCCGGCCAGGCCGACACGATGCCCCTGGAGGCGCCGGAGCTTTCGTTTGACGATCGGCTCGATGGCTTCGTTGCCGCCTTTGGGCTCACCAAGCGCGAGCGCGATGTTCTGGAGGCGCTGGTCGTTTCGGACGACAGCGTGCAGGACGTGGCGGCGGCACTCTTCCTTTCGCGCTCCACACTCTATCGCCACATCGCTTCGATCAACAAAAAGACCGGTGCCTCCTCGCGCGTAGCCCTCATCAACTTCTTCTGGTCCTGGACACCCCAAGACTAGCTAACCACCACAAAGGTGACAGGCACCTTTGTGGTGGTTTTTTACCTGCAAAAATATGAATATGAGACATTTGTCACCTGCCGTTTTGGTGCTCAAAGGCATATGAATGTGATGCTGAGCAGAGCAGAACGGAGGGGGTGCACCTATGGCGTCTCGGGATTGCGCGTCTAATAAAATTGCGGGCGCGCTTATCGCCGTGGTGGTCTTTGCCGCGGCGGTGACACTCTTGCGAGTTTACGTTGCCGGCGACCATGGCGCTCAGGGAAAGACTGCCGCGCAAGTGTCGCTCAACGATTGCGCCGCCGTTCCGGTGGCGGTCAAGCTTATCGAGGACGGGGAGGCGCGGACGGTCTATGAGACCGACGATGCCGAACTGGTCGCATCGACTTTTGCTGCGCTCGATGGCTGCACCGTGGGGGATGCGGTGGATGAGCGGACGAGCGATGCCGGCCGAACGCTCGTCTTTGTCTATACGGATGGCTCGGAGCAATCGGTGGAACTTGAGGGCAAAAACATCGTGCTCGATAAGACGGCGTACCGACTTAACGGTGCCGATGAGTTATGGCGGCTTCTTGCCGCGATCAAAAACAGCTAACGAAATTAGGGGTGTACGGGATGAGTGAGTTGAGATTCTGCCCAGCGTGTGGGGCGCAGCTGCCTCGGGTCGCCGGCGTGCCGGTACGATTTTGCCCGGGATGCGGCGTCCGACTTGAGGGCGTTGTGGGCTACTCGGGCGCCGTGGGGCCTACAGATGGGGCGACTGCCGATGACGATGCGGACGAAGGCGCCGACTCGAGCGTGGACGCGCCGGCCGATGCGCTGGTAGAGGCTGTCGGCGTCGCGTCGTCGTCTCGTGACGCGGCCACGACGGATGCGCCTCACATCGGTGACCTTGAGCTTCATACCGCATGCGATACCTCTGGCGGCCAGGCACTCGCGCAGGTGGTGCTGCCGCGGGGCTGGCATATCGA
>DXZV01000006.1:0-499 GCA_019419485.1 Collinsella sp. | reverse complement strand
GCGTGACGGCGGCGGGTCCGATGGGTGAGCGGATTATGTACCGCTCCGAGCTCTGCTACGTGGATGCGGGCGCCGTTGCCAAGCGTATCCCCACGCAAACCGAACGCAAGGTGTTTGTGCACGTGGAGGCAGCTTGCGACGAGCTGGCTCAGGCCTGTGCGGCACGGCTGGGTGCGCGGGCAGAGGTTGTTGCCGAGCAACCGTACCCATCGAGCGCGGAGGTCGATATCGAGCGCGAGCGTGCCCGCGTAAAGCGCGAGGCGGCAAACGACTTTGCGATCCAGGGCTTTTCGATGGAGCCGAGTGATGTGGTCTATGAGTGCCGCATGCGTCGATATCGGCTCACGGGCGCTCCGGTGCCCACCGAGCTCGCGGTGGCGGCCAAAGTCGAGGGCTATATGTTTTCAATCGGCGGTGTCGCGGGTTCTATGGGCAAAGGTGTTGCCGCTGGGGCCGAGGCGCTGCTGGGCGCGGGCCTTTCGAGTGGACTGATCGGCGG
>DXZV01000059.1:5093-9130 GCA_019419485.1 Collinsella sp. | reverse complement strand
CTAACAAGGAGCGCCTGGCCGCCTACGTCAAGGCCGAGACCGGTCTGGTTATCGACCCCAACACCGTCTTCGATGTCCAGGTAAAGCGCTTCCACGCCTATAAGCGCCAGCTCATGAACATCATGAAGGTGATGGACATCTACAGCCGTCGCATCGCCGATCCTAACTTCCACGTGACGCCGACGACCTTCATCTTTAGCGGCAAGGCTGCCTCGAGCTACACCTTTGCCAAGGAGACCATCCGCCTCATTAACTCCGTGGCCGACGTCATCAACAACGATGCCCGCGTGAACGAGGTCATGAAGGTCTGCTTTATCCCCAACTTCCGTGTGAGCAACGCCCAGCTCATCTACCCCGCCGCCGAGATCTCGGAGCAGATCTCCACGGCCGGCAAGGAGGCCTCGGGCACGTCCAACATGAAGCTCATGATGAACGGCGCCATTACGCTGGGCACCCTCGACGGCGCCAACATCGAGATCGCCGACCTGGCCGGCCGCGAAAACGAGGCCATCTTTGGCCTGACCGCCCCCGAGGTCGAGCAGCTCTGGGCATCCAACAGCTACTTTGCGTGGGATACCCTCAACGGCGACCGCGAGCGTCTGGGCCGCGTGATGGACGAGCTCAAGGGCAACACCTTTGCGGGTCTTTCGGGCAACTTCGAGAGCATCTACAACGAGCTCATGAACAACAACGACCCCGACCTGGTCATGGCAGACTTCCGCAGCTACGTCGACGCCTGGGAGAAGCTCACGAACAGCTACGGCGACCTGGAACCGCAAGGCCCTGCTCAACACCGCCTCGAGCGGCTGGTTCTCGAGCGACCGCACTATTCGCGAGTACCGCGACGAGATCTGGCACGCGTAAAGGCGCGCGAGCTCCCTTTGCCGCACGGCATTATTCGACGGGCGCGACTGAGCGCCGCGCCCGTCGCTAATGGGTTAGGAACATCGATGACAGAAGGAGAAATCGATGAGTAAGAAAGAATGCATCGCGATGCTCCTCGCAGGAGGACAGGGCAGCCGATTGGGGGCACTCACCCAAAAGATCGCTAAGCCGGCGGTTAGCTTTGGTGGCAAGTTCCGCATTATCGACTTTTCGCTGTCCAACTGCTCCAACTCGGGCATCGACACGGTGGGCGTTCTGACGCAATACCGTCCCTACCTGCTGCATGCCTATGTGGGCTCCGGCGAGGCGTGGGACCTGGACAGCCGTGACGGCGGCGTGTCGATCCTGCCGCCGTACGAGACGCAGACCGGCGGCGCCTGGTATGCGGGCACAGCCGACGCCATTACGCAGAACCTCGACTACATCAAGGCCAACGACCCCAAGTACGTCCTGATTCTTTCGGGTGATCACCTATATCGCATGGACTACCGCAAGATGCTCAAGACGCACATTGAGAACAACGCCGACCTCACGGTGAGCGTTATGCCCGTGCCGTGGGAGGAGGCCAGCCGCTTTGGCATCCTGACCACCGACCCCGAGGACGGCCGCATCACCAAGTTCACCGAGAAGCCCGAGAAGCCCGATTCGAACCTCGCTTCCATGGGCATTTACATCTTCTCGGCCGATGTGCTGATCGAGGCGCTCGAGGAGGACGCTCTGGACCAGCGCTCGAGCCACGACTTTGGCAAGGACATCATCCCCAAGCTGCTCGGCGAGAACAAGCGCCTGTACAGCTACGAGTTCCACGGCTTTTGGAAGGACGTCGGCACTATCGCCAGCTTCCACGAGACCTCGATGGACCTGCTGGGCAACAACCCCGAGTTCGATCTGTTCGACAAGAACTTCCCCATCATGTCCAACATCACCACGCGTCCGCCGCACTACATTGGCCCTGACGGCCGCCTGGACGACTGCCTGGTCTCCAACGGCTGCAAGATATACGGCACCGCTCGCCACTCGATCCTTTCGACCGATGTCATCATCGAGGAGCGCGCCGTGGTCGAGGACTCCGTGCTGCTGCCGGGTGCGCATGTTAAGAGTGGCGCGCACATCTGCCGCGCTATTTTGGGCGAGAACTCCACGGTCGAAGAGGGCGTGAAGCTCGGCTCTGTCGATACCACCAAGGATACGGCCGTCGTTGGAAATGACGTCGTTATCGGGAAGGGGGAATGATCCGATGATCAATCGCAAGGCCATCGGTTATATCACCGCTAACTACTCTTCGACCTACGGCAGCGTGCTGCTCAAGGATCGCCCCATCGCGTCCGTTCCGTTTTTGGGCCGCTACCGCCTGATCGACTTCCCGCTGTCCAACATGATGAATGCCGGCATTAAGACTGTCGGCGTCGTCATGCCGGGTAACTACCGCTCGCTGATCGACCACGTGGGCTCGGGCAAGGACTGGGGCCTGGACCGCAAGAAGGGCGGCCTGTTCATGGTGCCCGGCAACGCGTATGGCACCACCAAGGGCGGCATGCGCTTCCTGCTGCGCGACATCATCTCCAACAAGACGCTGTTCCAGCGCTCGGACATGCCCTATGTTGTGATGATGGGCACCAACATCATCTTTAACATGGACCTCAACACCATCATCGAGGCGCACGAGAACTCCGGTGCCCAGATGACCGTGGTGTACTGCAAGGCCACGCGCAACGTCGATGACGAGACCAAGCTCGAGATTAACGAGAACGGCCGCCTGACGGGCGTGAGCGCCGGTGTCGTGTACGGCGACAACGCCTCCATGGACTGCTGCATCGTCAACCGCGAGACGCTGCTCGAGATCATCGACCACTACCAGGCCGCCGACTATCTGGACCTGCTCGAGGCGCTCCAGGGCGACTTTGGTAACATCGACGTGTGCAGCTACGAGTACAAGGGCGAGGTCGTGGGCGTGTTTAGCGAGAAGTCGCTGTATCGCCGCAGCATGGACCTGCTCGACCAGACAGTAGCCGACCAGCTCTTCGATCCCGAGCGCCCGATTCTGACCAAGGCCCACGACGTGCCGCCTTCGCGCTATGCGACCGGCAGCCACGCGTGCAACTCGATCATCTCGGCCGGCTGCATCATCAAGGGCACCGTGCGCAATTCGATCCTGTCGCGCGGCGTCGTGGTCGAGGAGGGCGCCTCGGTGACCAACTCGATCATCAACCAGAGCTGCATCATCAAGAGCGGCGCCCGCGTCGAGAATGCCATTCTGGACAAGAACAACGTGGTTCCCACCAACACCGA
Source organism: Collinsella sp. (assembly GCA_019419485.1). Lineage (GTDB taxonomy): Bacteria > Actinomycetota > Coriobacteriia > Coriobacteriales > Coriobacteriaceae > Collinsella. The sequence continues at coordinate 5,956 of DXZV01000059.1, read as the reverse complement.
GCTTCGCGGCACGCCCGAGAACATCCTGGTGCTGGGCAAGGCTCCGTTAACTTCCGACACCACCATCGTACGTTAACGTTGGCACCGCAACATCGCTCGTAACATGTAGAATAGCCGCCCGGTTAGCGCCAGGCGGCTATTCTCGAATTGCAACATGGGAGACAATATGGCTGATTCCAGCAAAAAGATGCAGATCGTGTTTGCCTCGGCCGAGTGCGCACCGTTTGTGAAGACCGGTGGCCTGGGCGACGTGGCGGGCTCGCTGCCTGCGGCGCTCGTGCGTGCCGGCGCCGAGGTTATCGTGATGGTGCCCAAGTACGCCACCATCAAGGACGAGTACAAGGCACAGATGGAGCACTTCTCCGATTTTTACGTGAGCCTGGGCTGGCGCAATGAGTACTGCGGACTCGAGAAGCTCGAGCACGACGGCGTCACCTATATGTTCATCGACAACGAGCGCTACTTTGCGCGCGACTATCCGTACGGCTTCTTTGACGACGGCGAGCGCTTTGCGTTCTTCTCCAAGGCCATCACCGAGAGCCTACAGCACCTGCCCGAGGGCTTTGAGTGCGACATCCTGCACTGCAATGACTGGCAGACGGCACTTGCGCCCGTGTTTTTGCGCGAGTTTTACCAGGGCCTGCCGCTGTATGACCGCGTCAAGACCGTGTTCTCGATCCACAACGTGGCGTTCCAGGGCCAGTTTAGCGACACCGTGATGGAGGATATCCTGGGCGTGGCGCATATTCCGGCGGCCGCCTCGCAGCTGCGTTGCGACGCCTGCAGCATCAACTACATGCTGGGCGCCCTGCGCTATGCCGACGCCATCACCACGGTGAGCCCCACCTATGCCAACGAGATCC
>DXZV01000059.1:4792-5083 GCA_019419485.1 Collinsella sp. | reverse complement strand
CGAATTTGGCGAGGGCCTGGACGGCGTTTTGCGCGAGCGTTCCTACGCGCTGCAGGGTATCCTGAACGGCATTGATGTGGCAGGCTTTGACCCGGCGACCGACAAGCGCATTGCCGCCAACTACACCGTGGAGGACCGTTCCGGCAAGGCCGTGTGCAAGGCCAAGCTGCAGGAAGAGCTAGGGCTCGAGGTACGCGACGACCGCCCGCTTATGGTGATGGTCACGCGCCTGACGCGCCAGAAGGGCTTGGATCTGGTCATGTACGCGCTCGACCGCATTTTGGCCGGAGG
>DXZV01000059.1:0-4782 GCA_019419485.1 Collinsella sp. | reverse complement strand
CGGCCTGCGCTACTTCCAGGACAAGTACCCCGGCACCATGGCCGCACGCATCGAATTCGATCCAGCGCTGTCGCAGCGAATGTATGCCGCCGCCGACATGTTCCTGATGCCGTCGAAGTTTGAGCCCTGCGGCCTGTCACAGATCATCGCCATGCGTTACGGCACCCTGCCCATCGTGCGCGAAACCGGCGGCCTCAAGGACACCGTGCAGCCGTATAACGAGTTTACCGGCGAGGGCACGGGATTCTCGTTTAGCAACTTTAACGGCGACGAGATGGGCGACGCGGTGTTCCGCGCGGCGCGCCTGTTCTGGGATAACCGCGACGCTTGGAACCAACTGGTCACGCAAGCCATGAGCCAGGACTTTAGCTGGACGCGTTCGGCCGATAAGTATCTGGACCTGTACTTCTTTATGCATCCGGAGATTGAGCGCCCGGTGGCTGTTGTCGACGAGCCTGAGGCTGTTGCTGAGCCGGTGGCCGCTGAGGAGCCCAAGGCCGAAGAGAAGCCGGTTGAAGCTGAGCCCGTTACGGCCGAGTCTGAGGTGAAGGCTGAGGCTGCTCCTGAGGCAGAGTCCGAGGTCAAGCCAGCTGCAAAGCCTGCAGCTAAGAAGACCACGACTCGTAAGACGACGGCTAAGAAGGCCACAGCGGCCAAGGCGACGGCAACCAAGACCACCGCTGTCAAGACAACGACCTCGCGCAAGCGCACCACCGCAGCTGCCAAGAAGGCCGCCGAAGCCGAGGCTGCTCCCGAGGTAAAGGCCGACGCCGTCGAGGCTAAGGCTGCGGCAAAGGCACCGGCCAAGGCCGCTACCAAGAAGACGACCGCGACCGCCAAGAAGGCAACAGCTGCCAAGAAGACCACAACAACGAAATCGACGACCACGAAGGCCGCCACAACCAAGGCAGCCACAAAGCCGGCCGCCAAAGTCGAGGAGACGCCCGCCGAATCCAAGGCCAAGGTAACCGTCGAGGCCAAGCCGGCCGCCAAGACCACCACGCGCAAGCGCGCAACGACGACGGCCAAGAAGTCCACGACCAAGGCTGCTGCTCCCAAAGCGGAGGCTAAGGTCGAGGACAAGACCGCACTAAAGGCCAAGCCCGAGCCCGCCAAGAAGGCCCCGGTCTCCCCCGTCGCCGCGACCGAGGAAAAGGCTCCGACCAAGAAGACCTCCGTCCGCAAGGCAACGGCCACCCGCAAGCGCCGCTAGTACGCAGACGATTCAAAACCTCATCAAACCCTAAGCAAGGGGCGCTCCAACTGGGTGCCCCTTCTCTGTAGGTAGTGGTAAAACGATTTTCTAGGACGACCGTTCGCCGATGGTAAACGGATGTTGTTTATACAGCCTGTGTACAACAGATATACTTACAACTTGTGCGTAAAGCCATGGCCCGCAGGCCGTGATTCTATTGAACTGGACCGTATTATGAGATTGATACACAACAGCCGTCTTCCGCAGTTTCGCACTCCGTTTGGCGCTGTGACCACTGGAACTACCCTTTCGCTCTCCGTGATTCTGGAGGATGCCGACCCCAACCAGGCAACGCTTACGCTGCGCACCTGGGTCGATGAGATCGGTGAGTCTCGGTATCCCATGACGCACGAGGGCGACGGCATTTATACCGTAGAGCTTGAGTGTACCGAGTCCTGTCTTATCTGGTACAGCTTTATCTGCAATATCGAGGGCCAGCCCGAGGTCCGCTTGGGCGCACCGCAGGGTCGCACCGGTGGCGAGGGCGTAACTTACGACTACGCCGAGGTGCCGTCCTTCCAGATTACCGTCTATAAGCACCGCGAAGTGCGTCCCGAGTGGTACGAGCGTGGCATGGTCTACCAGATCTTTCCCGATCGCTACGCCCGAGATGAAAACTGGCGCGAGCGCACGCTGGCCGAGGTCGAAAAACCACGCAACGGAATCCAGCGCCGCATGGTCGAGGACTGGAACGAGCCGCCCGTGTACGAGCGCGCCGAAGACGGCTCCATCAAGACCTGGGACTTCTACGGCGGGTCGCTCAAGGGCATCCAGGAAGACCTGCCTCGCATCGCCGAGCTGGGCTTTACAGCCATCTACCTCAACCCCATTTTTGAAGCCGCGAGCAACCACCGCTACGACACGGCCGACTACACCAAGATCGACCCGATCCTGGGCACCGAGCAGGACTTTACCGAGCTGTGCCAGGCGGCCGAGAAGCTGGGCATCTCCATCATTCTGGACGGCGTCTTTAACCATACGGGTGACGACTCGATCTATTTCAACCGCTACGGCAACTACCCCGGCGTGGGCGCGTGGCAGAGCGAGGATTCGCCATGGCGCGATGCGTTTTATTTCCACGAGGATGGCTCATACGACTGCTGGTGGGGCGTGGGCAACATGCCCGCCATCAATGAGAGCTCTGAGCTGGTACGCGAGCGGCTCCTGGGCAAGGACGGCGTGATCCGTAAATGGCTACGTGCCGGCGCTCATGGCTGGCGCCTAGACGTGGCCGACGAGCTTTCCGATGACTTCCTGGCCGAGATCAAAAAGGCCGTGCTCGCCGAGAAGCCTGATGCACTGTTGCTCGGCGAAGTCTGGGAAGACGCCTCCAACAAGATCAGCTACGGCCATCTGCGCCGCTATCTGCAAGGCTCCGAGCTGGACTCGGCCATGGATTATCCCTTCCGCGACATGGTCATCGGCTTTTTGATGGGCTACAAGAACGCTTACCAAGCTGCTGAAGATATCGAGACCCTCCGCGAGAACTACCCGAGCGAGGCATTGTCCTGCGCGCTCAACCTGCTGTCGAGCCACGATCGCCCGCGTATCATTTCGGTGCTCGGCGGCGGCCCCGACGAGTCGCAGCTGCCCGAGTGTGAACGCAGCAAATGGCGCCTGGACGAGAACTCGATGGGCCTGGCCAAGAGCCGTTTTTGGCTCGCCACGCTCATGCAGATGACTTTCCCCGGCGTGCCTTCGATCTACTACGGCGACGAATACGGCCTGGAGGGTCTAACCGATCCGGGCAACCGCCGCACCCTGCCGACCAAGGACCAACTGCACGACTTCGACACACTGGCTATTGTCAAAAACGCCTCCGCCGTACGCCGCGCACTGCCGTTTATGATCGACGGCGAGATCAAGGCCTTCGCGCTCAACGACGAGGTGCTGGCATACAACCGCACGGGCAAGGATGGCGAGTCCGCGACGGTTATCATCAACCGTAGTCTGCGCAATTCGCACCGCGTGACGATTCCGGCGCTCGACGAATGCGCGAGTGACGTGATCAGCGGTCACGAGTGCGAGATCCACAACGGCACGGTCACGCTCGATTTGTATCCGCTGGGCTCGTCGATCATCTATCACCATGCCGAGCAGCGCTTGCAGGAGCCGCTCGATCACGGCGCGGGCGTTGTGTGCCATATCACCTCGGTACCGACCGATGACGGCAGGCCCGGCACGATCGGCGCACCCACGCGTCGCTTTATCGACCATCTGTCGGCTATGGGCATGCGCTACTGGCAGGTCCTGCCTGTCAACCCAACGGACTTCTTCCGCTCCCCTTACGCCGGGCCTTCGGCCTTTGCGGGCAATATTGACCTGCTGCCCGAGAGCCAAGAGGAGCTGGCGGCCGACTTTGAGACTTGGAAGGCCCGTGGCGGCGAAGATGCCGATCCGCTCTACACCGCGTTTAAACATCGCAACGCCGATTGGCTCGAGAAATACTGCGTCTACATGGCCGTTAAGAAGTACTTTGAGGGCGAGTCGCGCCACGATTGGCCGGCGGATGTCGCGCGCTACAACGAGCACCTGATTGACGACAAGCGTTTCCACGACGAGGCAGAGCTGCAGGCGTACATGCAGTACCGCTTTGACCTAGCCTGGTGCGAGCTTATGAACTATGCGCACAAGAAGGGCATCGAGGTCATCGGCGATATTCCGATGTATGTCTCGGACGATTCGGCCGATGCATGGAGCGAGCCCGAGAACTTCTGGCTGTCCGATACCGGCAAGGCAATCGAGATCTCCGGTGCGCCACCCGACAACTTTGCACCCGAGGGTCAGGTGTGGGGCAACCCAACGTTCCGCTGGGACCACATGAAGCAGAACGGCTATAGCTGGTGGATGGATCGCCTGCGTCGCGCGTTCTCGCTCTACGACCGCGTGCGTCTGGATCACTTCCTGGGATTCCACAGCTACTTTAGCATTCCCGCCGGCAAGGCCTGCGCCGACGGCCGCTGGCTGGCGGGTCCGGGCAAGGACCTGTTCCAGACCGCCTATGACGAGCTGGGGCCGCTCAACTTTATCGCCGAGGACCTGGGCTATTTGACGCCCGGCGTTCGCGCCATGGCTTCGACTTGCGGCTTCCCCGGTATGGACGTACTGGAGTTTAGCGATTACGACGTTCGTTGCGGCGTGCACCCTACGCCCGGCAAGATCCTGTACACATCGACGCATGACACGTCGACGCTCGCGGGTTGGTGCACGCGCTCCTTTGCGGGCGGCGACGAGCCGAGCGGTGTTGAGGTGGCAGCCAAGCTGATGAGCGACACGCTGACAAGCGACGCTCCCCTGGTGATGATGCCGCTGCAGGACGTGCTGGGGCTTGGCGACGACACGCGCATGAACGTACCGGGCGTGGCCACGGGCAACTGGACCTGGCAGGCTGACGAGGCCGACGTTGCGGCCGCTGAGGGCAAAACCGCACAGCTCCTGCGCAACACGCATAGATTCTGGGGCGAAGCGTGATAAAACGCCCGATATAGGGTACAGTTACAGACGTTTGAATTTATGCGGGCAGAGTG
>DXZV01000058.1 GCA_019419485.1 Collinsella sp. | reverse complement strand
GTGCTGGGCGGTCTGGTCTTGCTAAAACCGCGCGATCTGGTGGGTGAGCAGACCCATCGGGACCCGCTGCGCGGCGCCGCTGACCTGCGCGGCGGGGAAGAGCACGGCAACGGTAAAGTTGAACGGCTCCTTGCCGGTGTACGTTCCGGCGGCACGGGCCTCATCGGCTAGCAGCTGCGACGCCCCGGTCAGAGCGGCGGCGTAGGCGGGGTCGTCGGCCAGTGCCGGCTCCGGTGCTTGGTCGAGCATAAAGCGGATGGCCCCGACGGCGTCCTCGCGCTTGACCTCCCACGCGCGGTGCGTAATGCCCGCGGGGTCGGTGACGGCGTAGAGCGACGCACCCTCTTTGGCGGCGCCCAGGATGATATCCATGACGGGCGAGGCCTCGTAAGCGAGCGACACGGGACGAGGCTGAACTTTGAGTTCGGCGATCGCGTGCGCAGCGGCGGCCACGTCAGCGCTGGCATCGCCCTTGCCGCCCGCAAGTACACTCGTCGGGCAAATCGCCACGACGCCCGTCACGCGACCCGGCTCACCCGAGCATTCGTACACGTAATACGCCGCGCCTGGATCCTTGAGCATCAGGCCGTCGGCAATGGCTCCGCGCAGAGCATCGTTGCCGTTCAGGATGCTGCCCATTGCAGGCAACGCCTCGAGCACGCGGTCCTGAGCCGGACGGATGCAGGGAAACGGAAGTGCTTTCATGGGCGGTCCTAACGCGCGAGTCGGTTTGTTCGCGGCTTATTATGCCCCAACTTGGCTATCCGCGCCCCAGAGTGTATTGTCGGCGAGCGCGATCAGCACCTGTTGGCAGCGAACGATGTCGGCGTGGGGCACATATTCGTTGGGCTTGTGCGCGAGCGCGAGCGACCCGGGGCCATAGCTCATGCAGTTGCGGTTTCCCGTCTTGCCGGCAATGACGGCAGTGTCGGTGTAGCCGGTAAAGAAGCCGACGGTCGTGTCCGTGCCCGTCACATCGTCTGCTGCGCACTTGAGCGCAGCTAGAAGGGGAGAGGTCGGATCGCGCTCGATGGCGGGGCGGTCGCCTGTCACGGTATAGCTTCCATGGCAGCCTGGGACCGCGGCTTCGGCGGCGACAATGGCCTGCTCTACCATGCGCGTCGCGGCGGCCGTATCGGTCGGCGGGGTCAGGCGCATATCGACCCAGACCTTAGCGTGGTCGGGCACGACATAGGGACGGTAGCCACCCTCGATCTGTCCAAACGTGATGGTCGATGGCCCCAGCTCCTCATGTAAAGGCAGCGTCGCAAACGTGCGACGAAGCGAGCACACGACCTCGGCTATGGCGGCGACGGCGTCGGCGCCCTTCCAAGGCTGGCTTGCATGAGCCGTGACGCCGGCCATCTCGATCTCGAACCACGTGCGACCCTTGTGCGCCACCTGGATCTGCCCGTCGGTGGGCTCGGTGTCCAGCACCCATTCGCGCGAGCCGACCCAGCCAGCATCGATCGCGGCCTCTGAGCCGCGCATGAAGTCTTCCTCGTCGACCGAGCAGATGAGCGAAAAGCCGCGGCGTGGCAGCGCGCCATCCGCCGCCACGCGCTCGAGCGTATGGACCAGTGCGGCAATGGCGCAGGCCAGGCCACCCTTCATATCGCAGGCACCGCGGCCATAGAGTTTATCGTCGCGCACAACCGCCCCAAGCGGTTCGATGTCTGCGTCCCAGCCATCGCCCAAGGTGACGGTATCCATGTGGCAGATATAGATCAGCCGCGGCTCGTCGCTCACGCCCGGTATGGTAATCATAAGGTTGCGGCGTCCGGGGAGCACCTCGAGTTCCTCAACCTGCACGGCATGGAGCACCGGATGACTCAACCGCTCCAGCTGAGCCTCAACCAGCGCTTTGATATACCGCTCAATTTCATCCTCATACGCGCCCGGGTCTGAGCTGTCGATCCGCACGAGCTCCTGAGCAAGCCGCCAGGCAAAGTCCTCATCAACCATATGCAACCTCACAATCAGTCTGCTTTCCAAACCGATTGTAAGCCTCCTGAGAGATTCGCGACGTGGGCGTGGCAGTATTTACCGTTCGCAGGCCGAGCCAGCGCGTTTGCCGTCCGAGCGGGTTCACAAGCGACGCAGCGGGTACGTACCCTTCATGGACGACATGCTGTGCGACATATCTGCCTTTCGGTATCACCGGATACCTCCACAGGTCTTGGCAATAATGCCGGACCTGCCCGATTCTGCGGACGATCCGCGCAGGGAGCACCTATGTGAGCATCCGCTCGTCACGCATTTCCTGGGCACCCCGTTACACGTGTTGGCGCAGGGCAGCTGCGGACGTAAGGGCGATCGCATTGTCAGGCATGTTTGGAACGGGGAGAGGCCGTTTGATTCCATGCGACAGACAGAGTTTGGCCTCGATGTCGCGTCCCCGCTCTTTACCCTGCTGACCCTGGCTTCCTCGGTCTCAAACGAGCGTTTAATCATGTGCATGTATGAGATGTGCGGCACCTTTGCCGTGTGCAAGATTGCGCCTCAGGTAAAGTCGGCACTTGTGCAGGCATATGGGGACCGGTGGGGTGACGCACGGTTGGGTTGGGAAAATGTAAAGGATGTCTCGGGGAATCCAACGGACCTGTGGAAACGACCGCCCTTGATCGAGTTCTCTGAACTTACAGAGTACGTCGATAAGATCCCGGGGCTCCGCGGTGCTAAATCGTTCACACGTGCCGCGAAATGCATTACGGGGGTGGCGGCATCGCCGCTTGAGGTCCAGGCTTCGATGCTGTTTGGCCTTACGAGGTTGCGCGGCGGCGAAGGCCTGCGCCTTACCAATAACGTCGAGATTCGTATGACGCGCAGCGCCCGCCTGATTTCGGGGCTTGATAGGCGCTATGCCGATATCCTGCTGGCAAATAAGGACGGCAGTCGAGAGTGTCTGGTTGAATGCCAAGGTAAAGCCATTCACGGATCCATTGAATCCAAGATCTCGGACTCCGATCGAACGACGGCCTTGCAAGCCATGGGATATCCCGTCGTTCTGATGACCTATGGTCAGCTGGCCGACTTCGATGCCTTCCGCGTGGTGATGGAGCTCATCATGTCCTATCTCGATGTGCCGCTGAAAGACAAGACGCCGCGACAGCAGGAGCTCGAACGGCGGCTTCGTGAGGAGATTTTTATCGATTGGGCAGGAATGTAGCCGCGCGGGTGGAAAACGGTCGCGCGGACTAGAGTTTTGGTCACAAAAAGACTTATATTTCGCCTTGGAGGGGCCTTAAAAATGCTATCTAGAATAAGTTGTTTCGGAAAATGGACAGTCAACTTACATTCGGCACATAGAGATCGATTTTTACCTACTAAAGTCCCTGATAAAGCTGTTTATCAAAGCGGGTGTGCTTAGCGACTTGAGCCTCACTATCGATTATCTGAAAAAACTTGTTCTGGGTATCATTTTAAAGTCGTCCGGAGCAACAAAATCGGCCCCCGTTTCGTGAAAACGGGGGCCGAATGGGCTTCGTGGTCTGTCTGGCAGGATTGGCGCCGGCGCTATTTAATCACGCGCACACGATACATCGACGGAATTTGCTTAAGTGCCTCGATCGTGCTGCCGTCCAGGTGCTCATCGGTGTCGAACATGGTGTAGGCGTTCTCGCCAGCGGACTCGTTGGTCATGCGCTGCACGTTGGCGTTGTCCTTGGCGAGAATGGCCGTGATCTGGCCGATCATGTTGGGCACGTTGGCATGCAGGCAGGCAATGCGGCTTGCGGCGCGCGCCTTGCCCATGCTGCAGGCGGGGTAATTAACGGAGTGGACGATGTTGCCGTTTTCCAGGTAATCCTTGAGCTCGCTGATGGCCATGTCGGCGCAGTTGGCCTCGGCCTCGCCGGTGCCGGCGCCCGAATGCGTGGTGATAAACGTGTTGGGCATCTTGACGGTCTTGGGCGTGGCAAAGTCGCAGCTAAACCAGCTGAGCTTGCCCGCGCGCAGGGCGGCGTCGACGGCGTCCTCGTCAATGATGGTCTCGCGCGCGTAGTTGATGAGCACGGCGTCCGGGGCCAGCAGGTCGATCTGCTCGGTGCTGATCATGCCGATGGTATCGGCCTTGCTGGGCACGTGCACGGTGAGGTAGTCGCAGCCGCGGCACAGATCCTCGAGCGTGCCCACGCGCTGCACCTCGCGGCTCAGCACCCACGCGTGCTCGACGGAAATGAACGGATCGTAGCCGTAAACGTCCATGCCCAGGTCGACACAGGCGTTGGCGACCTTGGAGCCTACGTTGCCCAGGCCGATGACGCCGATGCGCTTGCCCTTGAGCTCGCGGCCCACAAAGGCCTTCTTGGCTTTTTCGGCATCGACCTGGATCTCGGGGTCGTCGGCGTTGTCGCGCACCCAGTTCATCGACTGCACTACTCCGCGGCTCGAGAGCACCAGCATGCCCAGGACGAGCTCCTTGACGGCGTTGCTGTTGGCACCGGGGGAGTTAAAGACGACGACGCCCTTCTTGGCGTACTCCTCGACGGGGATGTTGTTGACGCCGGCGCCGCAGCGGGCGATGGCGCGGATGCCCTCGGGCAGCTCGTAGCCGTGCAGGTCGGTGGAGCGCATCAGGATGGCGTCGGCCTCCTCGGCGGTGCCCACAAACTCGTAGCCCTCGCCAAACTCGACTTTGCCGTCTTTGGTGATGTCGTCGATGGTCTTAATCTTACGCATGGAAAAACTCCTTAGCAGGTTTTGATCTAAACAGGGTGGTCTGAGGTGGCTGGTCGGCCCGCGCGTTGCGGGCTAGTTAGATCGCGGGCTCAAACTATGCTGCGCTTCGAAGTCCTTCATGTACGTGGCCAGCGCCTGCACGTCCTCCATGGTGACGGCGTTGTAGACGCTGGCGCGCATGCCGCCCACCAGGCGATGGCCCTTGACGTTTTGAATCTGGTGCTCGGCCGCGCCTGCGACAAAGGCCGCGTCGAGTTCGGCGTCGCCGGTGCGGAACGTGACGTTGGCGATGGAGCGACTGCCGGTCTGCGCGGTGCCGTGGAACAGCTCGCCGCGCTCGAGCAGGTCGTAGAGCAGGTTGGCCTTGGCCCAGTTGCGCTCGGCCATGGCGGCAAGTCCGCCGGTCTGCTCAACCCAGCGGAATACCTTGCCGCACACGTAGATACCAAAGGTGTTGGGCGTGTTGAGCATGGAGCCCTTGGCGGCCTGGGTCTTAAGGTCCAGGTACTGCGGCGTCTGCGCAAAAGCGGGGCCATCTGCGATGAGGTCGTCGCGCACGATGACCACGGTCACGCCCGCGGCGCCGGCGTTTTTCTGCGCACCGGCGTAGATGAGCCCGTAGCGCTCAACGTCGAGCGGCTGCGACAGAAAGCAGCTCGAGACATCGGCGACCAGCGGCACGTCGTCGCAAGCGGGCAGCTCGTGGTACATGGTGCCAAAGATGGTGTTGTTCTGGCAGATGTAGACGTATTCGAGCCCGTCGCCCGCGGCCTCGGCGGCAATACGCGCGTTGATGTCGGCCATGTCGGGGATGCAGTCGAAGTTGGTGTCTTCGGAGCTCGCGAGCAGCACGGCCTCGCCGTACTTGGCGGCCTCCTTGTACGCCTTGTTGGCAAAGTTGCCGGTCACGACGTAGCCGGCGCGGCCGCGGCGCATGAGGTTCATGGGGATGCCCGCAAACTGCAGCGTGGCGCCGCCCTGCAAAAACAGGACACGGTAGTTGTCGGGGATGCTCAGCAGGCGGCGCAGGGTTGCCTCGGCGTCGTCGATGATCTGCTGGTACATGCTAGATCGATGGCTCATCTCGAGCACGGACATGCCGCAACCGCGGTAGTCCATCATCTCGTCGGCGATCTCGGCGAGCACACTTGTAGGCAGCGCGGCCGGGCCAGCTGAGAAGTTGTGCACACGTGCCATCTTCTAGTTCCCCCTCGTAGTCGTTTGAACGTTCGGGATACTTTAGCACAGTGGAGCGCCAGGCGCGACCGCATCACGGTAAAACTCGACTGCGCCGCTATGATTTACAGGATGGTTACATGGGGGAGGCTATTCGAGTGCTTTAAATCTATTCAGAGGGTTCTTTCGATGGTCTTCGATTGCTAGGATGCTGATGCTTCGCTGCTCAACATCCACGTGGTAGTACACACCGTAGTGCGCGCAAAAGAAAACCCTGCAGGCAATGGGCGGAAAGGCCGCCTGATAGTAGGGGTCGTATTCTTCTCCAAAATAAGGATGCTCGGCTAGAAAGTCGATAAGGTTGCCGATTCTGGTGTAGACCCGCTCCGAAGGAATCTCGGCATAGGCATAGAGCGCCTCGTCAGTCATGACAACATCAAAAGGCTCATTAAATTCGTCGAGCTTCGAGTAGAACTCGACGTCTGCGTTATCCAATTTCATGGCGAGCTGCCCTGATGCGATCTGCATCTGCCTTGGCCTGTTTCCAAGGCCGCACACGACCGTTCACTAAGTCGTCGTAGCCACGCGTGATGGCTCGCTGAATGCGTTCTTCGCGCTCCTGAATGGCGGATAGCGCGCGCGTCTGCTCGTCATAGGCTTCGGCATCCATGACGACAAGCGATGCCGACCCGTTTTTGGTTAGGTAGACGGGCTCTTTGGTTTGGTGGCAGCTATCTGCTATGGAACCAAAGTTGCGTTGCAGATCTGAAATAGGCTTTACGACAGGCATATGAAACTCCTTATATAGAATCATATGTATAACTCTATGTTGATTATAGCGTAAAGACAAGTGAGGACATGAGCGAGCAATCTTGCTTGTCCCATCTGGTGGTAGAAAGACGTGTATGACGTGCGGTACGTCCGCGCGGCAGGTTCATTTTAATTGCCGCAGAGCCGATGAAAGTCAAACGGGTTCCAAGTGTCCGTGATCGCCGTTCACCGATTAAAACTACCGCTCATCTACATATGCACAGTTGATTTGTTGCACAACAAAATGTTGCTAAACAAAAACGTTCGCAAGTGGCGTATGAAGTATTTATAAACAATCATCTTCCTTATTTCCCGACGTAGCCGGCGGGTTGCGGCGTGGATTCCTGGGGGTCGTTTCTGTATGAATTACAATGACACGAGTGCAACAAACGATTCGATGAACATAGACACGTATTTCGAGTCGCTCATTCTGGATGCGGTTGCGCAGGCCGATGCTCCGTTGCACGAGGCGTTGGTGCGCTCGAACGTGTATCGCACCATTAATGACTCATACGAGCGCGCGCTAGCCCAACTTGTTATAGATGGTAAACTTTTATATGCCAACGGCGAGTACAGCATGGCACCCGAAAAGGTCGAAGAGGTAGCGAAACCCGCGGAGCCCGAGGCCGTTGAATCCGTTACTCCTGAGGACCCTGCACCTGAGATTAGCGGCCCTATTTCGTTGCGTGCTGATTCGACTCTTGAGCAGCTGAAGGTTAATGAACGTAGCTGGCCCATCCCCGTTGCCGTGGGCGTTTCGTATGACAAGAAACTGGCCGACGGTTTGTCCCTCATGGGATTCGAACTGCCGGCGGAGTCTATGGCGAACGCCGAACAGCCGGCCGAGCAGCAAGAGCCGGTGCAAGTGGAGCAGCAGGAGCCTGTCCAGCCCGGGCGTCCCGAGCTCACGCTGTCTTCCGAGCCGCAGCAGCTAGCCATTTCCTTCTCGGACGGTCCTGAGGCTGAGAAGGTTGTTGAGTCCGAGCCTTCCGCTGAGCCTGAGCTTACTTTCGTCGGAGAGGCCGAAGAACCCACTGCTGTCGATGAGGCACCGTTGTCAGCTCTCGTGGGCATCGGCTCCTCTGCAGAGGCCGCCCGCGGCGAGCTAAAGTGTCCACGGTATTTGAGTGGTTGGGATGACCCGCGGTGCGTGTTCAACAGCGATTACCAGATTGCGCTTCTCGATAAGCTGAACGTTCAGGATATATTTGGGCTTGTTCGCAAGTTGGGTCAATCGGATGCGGATGAATTGTCTTCGGTCTTCGACGAGTCTATGCTCCGCTCTCATGCTTTCCGTCTTACACCTCGATATAGGACTCAGATTCCTACTCTATGCAAGCTCTCCGGTAACAGCCGCTTCATATTTGACATGTTCGGAAATCTTCGCAGGGTAAAACCCGGTTTTGAAATCGATGAATCTGCGTGTCGTCAACAGGTTGAGTTGTTAAGCACTTTATATTCAAACCGTGGCGAGCCGTTGTCACTTTGGAACCTTCTCATTACGCAAACCGTACAACGGAAGCTAAAGTGGGAACTCGGCGTTCGCAGTCTTCCTAAACTAGTCGTTTTGAGTGCATCTGAATTGCGGCAAAAAGGCCTTACCACGAGTGAGGTACATTCGATTGTGTCTGCATTAAATGAATGGGATGCGGGTCCTATTTCGTTGGGAGTTGCTTCGGAAAAGGTCGAGCTAGCGCGGCAAGCTGCGGTGGGGGGTTGGTATCCAGAGGATAATGCCAATCCAAAGCGCGTCAAGATAGTTAATTCGGCTTCCGATGTGGCTCTTTCGGAATCGCTTTCAGATTCTCTTTCAGTATATGTGCCATCCTTCCGTGTGCTCTTTTGCATGAGATTGTACGAAAGGCTCGAGCTGTGTCAGGACGTTGATGAGTGCATAGCCGCCGTGCTTGCAGGATTGAAAGAGGAATATCTCGCAAATGATGCAGCGGCTTCATCATTTGAACGGCTTGGATTTGGGAAGTCTCGCGCTTACTCGGATATTAATCTATTAAATACAACTTCTACCTGCGAACATGTTGATGCGGACAGAGCGGTTATTGCACCGATTGATACAGATAGCTCGGAGGATTCGTCATGTGCTCAGGCGGGAGCGTGTGAGGCGGATTCTTCAGATGAGACTGGTTGGTATGAGCCCAAGGACCTTACTCTTGAGCAGGCCCTTGGGCTGGCTATTGGCCAGGACGCCGTTAACTTTAACGGGTGGTTTACGGGCCTTGCGTATCAGGATCGCGCTCTGATGGGCTATATGCTTGTCGAAAAAAATCCGGACAAATGGGCGGACAGGATTGGGAAGCCTGCTAATTATATTGAGGTACGCTACGACTTCCTCATGGAGGAACGTCCGTGTTTTGACATCGATGTTTTTGGCACGCTCTTTAAGGTGTACAAGATTTCTGAAGAGGTTTTTTGCGCCTTAACGCATGCTGTACAGCCTGCTTACCTGTATATGAAGCGTGTTTACGGGCAGGGCATTATTCCCCTTAAATA
>DXZV01000057.1:2514-9180 GCA_019419485.1 Collinsella sp. | reverse complement strand
CAGGATACGGCCATCGTGGTGGAGGGCTATACCGATTGCATCGCCTGCTGGGAGGCGGGGATCAAAAACGTTGTCGCCACGCTGGGCACCGCGCTCACGGAGCATCACGTCAAGACGCTCACTCGCTTTGCCAAGCGCATCGTGTATATGTTTGACGGTGATGCGGCGGGCCAGAGGGCCGCCCGCCGTGCGATTCAGTTTATCGAGCGGGATTCGATGGATCTGCGCTGCGTGGTGCTGCCCGACGGCAACGACCCCATGGAGTTCATCACAGCGCATGGTGGACAGGAGCTTCAGGCGCGCATCGACGCTGCCGAGCCGCTTATGGACTTTGTCTACCGTTCGCTGCAGGAGTCGAGTGACATCACCACGCCGGGCGGTCGTGCCAAGGCGCTGGAAGATGCGCTGACGCTTATCTATCCGCTGCGCGATAGCTACATGATCGATACATACTTTATCCAGATTGCCGATCTGCTTGGCTTGGATCTGGAGACAGTGCGTGCGAGCTCGGGCCGTGTGTTTCGCGATGTCGCCAAGCGCGAGGATGCGGAACGACGTCGTGAGCAGAACTATGAGCGCCAGCGGGCGCAAGCCGAGCGCTCTGGTAGCGCGGGCGGTCGGACGTCTGGTTCGCAGGGGGCATCTCGCGGTGCTTGGGCATCGGGCGCGACGCCGCCGGTGTCCGCGCCGGTCGAAGAAGAGCCGTATGACTACGTCCCGCTCGATGCCTACGGTGCCGCGCCCGTGGAGGCCGTCGACGACCTGCCGCCGATTGATGTGCCTGATGGTATGGGCTCTGCGCCCGCCGGTGCCCCGGCAGACGCCTCGGCCCCTATGGTGCTGACCGATTTGGAGCGCAAGTCCTTGGCAGGGGAGCGCGAGCTGTTGACGATGCTCACGAGCTACCCCGACCTGTTCCGCACGTATGCCGACCGCATCTGCTCTATCGAGTGGGTTGACCCACGTCACGAGTCCATCGCATGGGCCGTTCTGGCAACGCCGCCGGGAACCGATCCTGCAGCCTGCATGGATGCGGCGCGCTCGGTGTGTCCCGAGGCGGCAACGCTTGTGAGTGCCGGGCGCATCTCGGCGACGAGCAAGCACCCCACCGAGACGAACATCGTGTTTATGCTTGATACGCTCGAGCTCTACACCATCAAGCGCCGCATGCGTGCCGCCCAGGCCAAGCTGCGCCAGGACCGTTCGCTCGATGATGAGGCCCGTCGCGCGCTGACCGTGCAGGCCGCGCAGGATTCGCAGCGTCAACGCGAGCTGCAAAAGTCTATCGGCGGCGTGGCGGACCCGTTCCGTTTGATTGGTCTGGAGACCGCGGGCACCGAACAGGCCTAGATGTTGTGGTCAAGCAGCGTATTCTCGCCTATATCCAGTCCTCTTTTTGGGTATAGACGTCAATGTGTGTGCTAAAGTAATGAGTCCTGTGGACTATGAAGGGAGAATCTGTGCCAAAAAAGACTGAGAGCACGGGTACTGGGCTGGAATCCTACGTTGCAAAGCTCATGGGCAACGGCTCAAACAGGACTTCGGTAACCGAGGACGAGATTCAGGTCGCCCTGAAGGATATCGATGTTTCTGACGAGCAGCTCACCGCGGTGTATTCCGCGCTGCGCAACAGCGGCATCCAGATTATCTCCGCGAGCGGTAACGACGACGCCCCCATGGACGTCGACGATGACGATAACGATAACGATAACGATACTGACGATTTCGATGACGACGACGAGCACGATTCCGGCTCGCTCGACGATCACGAGCTCAAGATGGCCCGTCAGGCCGACGCCGAGATGGGTTCTTCCAAGAGCAAGAAGAAGCGCACCGTGCGCACGTCCCGTTCACGCTCGCGCGTGCGTGGCATCGATGCCTCCACGGTGATGCTGACCGGCGATCCGGTTCGTATGTACCTCAAAGAGATCGGCAAGGTCGACCTGCTGACCGCCTCCGAAGAGGTCGATCTGGCCATGAAGATCGAGGCCGGTCTTGAGGCCACCGAGAAGCTCGAGGCCGCCGATGCCGGTGAGCTCGAGCTCACGCGTGCCGAGATGCGTCGTCTTACGCGCATTGAGAACGTCGGCCTCGAAGCTAAGCAGGCACTCATCAGCGCAAACCTGCGTCTGGTCGTCTCCATCGCCAAGCGCTATGTCGGCCGCGGCATGCTGTTCCTTGACCTGATCCAGGAGGGTAACCTCGGTCTGATTCGCGCCGTCGAGAAGTTCGACTACCAGAAGGGCTTCAAGTTCTCCACGTACGCCACGTGGTGGATCCGTCAGGCCATTACGCGCGCTATCGCCGACCAGGCCCGTACCATCCGTATTCCCGTGCATATGGTCGAGACTATCAACAAGCTCGTCCGCGTGCAGCGCCAGCTCCTTCAGGACCTGGGTCGCGACCCGACCCCCGAGGAGATCGGTGCCGAGATGGACATGAGCGCCGACCGCGTCCGCGAGATCCAGAAGATCTCGCAGGAGCCCGTGTCGCTTGAGACCCCCATCGGCGAGGAAGAGGATTCCCAGCTGGGCGACTTTATCGAGGACTCCCAGGCTATCGTTCCGCCCGATGCCGCCAGCTTCTCCATGCTGCAGGAGCAACTCACTCAGGTGCTCGACTCGCTTGCCGATCGTGAGCGCAAGGTTATCGAGCTGCGCTTTGGCCTTGTCGACGGGCATCCCCGCACGCTCGAGGAAGTCGGCCGCGAGTTTGGCGTCACGCGCGAGCGTATCCGCCAGATCGAGTCCAAGACCTTGGCCAAGCTCCGCCACCCGAGCCGCAGCAGCAAGCTGAAGGACTACATCGAGTCATAACCTCGCAAGCAAGAAGCGCCCTCAAGCACATCCGCTTGGGGGCGCTTTCATGTGGTCATTGGGGACGTCCCCAATGACTAGGTCGGAAAAATTCTTAAAAAAGTTCTTGCCCTGAGCTGATTCGTCCGTATAATAAACTTCGTTGCTTGAGAGCACGCACCTATTCCTCGGTAGCTCAATGGTAGAGCACGCGGCTGTTAACCGCGCTGTTGTAGGTTCGAGTCCTACCCGGGGAGCCAGAATTTCTCAGCCCATTCCGCTGGGCTTTTAAATTCCTCGGTAGCTCAATGGTAGAGCACGCGGCTGTTAACCGCGCTGTTGTAGGTTCGAGTCCTACCCGGGGAGCCAGGTTGTAAAACCCGTCGCTTATGCGGCGGGTTTTTTCATGCCGCGACCACTTGACTCGGACGTTGCCATATCAACATTTCGTGTCGAGGATGTAATCCCGCGACCCATCACCTCAACATGGCGCGGTCGTTGTAGAATATTGCAATGATTGCTCCCACGACATGGTGCCGTGAGCACCAGATAAGGAGATTCTTGTGTCTGAGACCATCAACGGCAGCCTGAGCGTCTCGAACGACGTTATTGCCGATATTGCCGGTTATGCCGCGATGACGTGCTATGGCGTCGTCGGTATGGCTGAGCAGCTCCAGGGCGCCGAGAGCGTGCGCCTGCTTGCCGGTCAGCGCCTCCGCAAGGGCGTGCTTGTCTCCGCCGACGAGAACGGCCTTACGGTCGATCTTCACGTCGTGCTCGAGAACGGCGTCAACATGAAGTCCGTCTGCCACAATCTTTCGAGCTCCGTTGCCTTCACCCTGCAGGAGATCGCCCAGATCGATCCCGCCAGCCTTAAGATCGGCATTCACATCGACGCGCTCAAGAGCCGTCTGAACTAGCATCCGAAAACGGAGATTCAAATACCCATGATTGCAAAGACCATTCGCACCTGTTTTCCGATCGCTGCGGCTGCTGTTTCCGACAAGGCCGAGGAGATCAACAAGCTCAATGTCTTCCCCGTACCCGACGGCGACACCGGTACCAACATGTCGCTCACGCTCGCCTCGGTGACCAAGGAGCTTTCCGCCCTTCCCGCCGATGCCGATATGGAGGCCATCGCCGGCGCCATCACCCACGGCTCCCTGATGGGTGCCCGCGGCAACTCCGGCGTCATCACCTCTCAGATCCTGCGCGGCGTGGCCGAGGGTCTCGTCTCTGCTGATGAGCCCATCACGTCCGCCAACATCGCCTATGCGTTCCGCCGCGCCGTCAAGGTCGCCTTCCAGGCCGTCCGTAAGCCCATCGAGGGCACGATTCTCACGGTGCTGCGCGATGTCTCGACCAAGGCCGACGAGTGCGAAAAGAAGAAGTTCTCGGCCGAGGACGCGCTCGACGCTATCGTCGTCGAGGCATATCAGTCTGTCGCTCGCACGCCCGACCTTCTACCCGTTCTGAAGGAGAACGGCGTGGTCGACTCCGGCGCCTTTGGCTTTGCCATCTTCCTGGAGAACTTTGTTGCCGCCGCGCTTGGCCGCAGCACCGTTGTCGAGGATTTCTCCGCCACGTTTGATTCCGCTGGCTCTGCCCGCGACGCGGCCCTCAATCGCGTTGAGATCGAGGCCAACGACGACTGGGAGGGCTCGGAGTTCCGCTACTGCAACGAGTTCCTCTTTAAGGCTGACGCTCCCTTTGACGAGGATGAGTGCCTTAAGTTCCTGGGTTCCATGGGCGACTGTGAGCTACTCGTGGGCGCCTACCCCGATTACAAGATCCACGTGCACTCCAACACCCCCAACCTGGTGCTCGAGCACATGCTTCAGCTTGGTCAGATCTACGAGGTCTTTATCCACAACATGGAGATGGAGGCCCACGACCGTACCGCCAAGATTCATGAGGACCAGGAAAAGGCCGCCGAGCCCGCCAAGGCGCTGGGCTTTGTCGCCGTTGCCGCTGGGTCCGGCGAGGCAGACATCCTCAAGTCCCTCGGCGTCGACGTGATCGTGTCGGGTGGTCAGACCATGAACCCCTCGACTGCAGACCTGCTGGGCGCTGTTGACCAGGTCAACGCGACCTCGATCATCATTCTGCCCAACAACGGCAACATCCGCATGGCCGCTGAGGCCGCTGCCTCAGCCTGCACCGACAAGAAGGTCGCCGTCGTTCCCACCAAGACCGTTCCGCAGGCCTTCTCCGCGCTGTTCGCGGTCCTGCCCGATTCCGAGCTCGAGGATGCCGTCGCCGCTATGGTCGACGCCATCAGCGAGGTCCGCGATGGCGAGGTCACCCGCGCCGTGCGCGACTCCAGCGCCTCCGACGGTTCGCCAATTCACTCCGGTGACGTCATGGGCATCATTGCCGGCTCCATCGATGTCGTCGGCTCCGACGTGAAGCAGGTCACGCTCGATTGCATCAACCGCATGCAGGAGGAAGAGGAGGGCGACGCGCTGACGATTCTGGCCGGCGAGGAGCTGTCCGATGAAGCCTTCCAGGAGATCGTCGACGCTATCGAGGAGGCTCAGCCCGACCTGGAGATCGACGCCCATCGTGGCGAGCAGCCGCTCTATCCCGTGATCTTCTCGATCGAGTAGGCATCTGCCTATGTCCGAGCTCTGCTCCGTGCCGCGCGTCTCGGATCGCTTTGCCCAGAGCAATGCGCTCGACGAGGATATCGCGCGACTCAAATATGTTTCGGGTAAACGTGAGGAGGCCCTTCGCCGTCTGGGAATTCGGACGGTGGGGGACCTCCTTCTCCATATCCCTCATCGATACCTGGACTTTACGCGCTCCTGGTCCATCGAGATGGCGCCCATCGGTACCGTGTGCACCATCATCGCCACGGTCGACCGTATCGTTCAAAAGAAGCCGCGTCCGCGCATGCAGGTGACCGAGGTCTCACTCGTTGATGAGACGGGCGTGCTGCAGGTCGCCTTTTTCCGTCAGCCTTGGATTGCCCAGCAGCTTAAGCAGGGCGACCGCCTGGCCGTGATGGGCAAGGTTGAGTTTGCCTACGGTTTTAAGCAGATGGCCTCGCCGCACTTTGAAAAGCTCGATGAGGGGCGTGCTGCGGGCACCATTTTGCCGGTCCATTATGTGAGTGACGGCGTGAGCCAGGCGTGGATGCGCCGCATCGTAAGTGGCGCGCTCGAGGTCGTCGGCAATCCCTTCGATCCGATTCCCGCACGCTTGCGCGTCAAGCGCCGCCTGATGAGCAATGCCCGTGCGCTTCGATCGATCCATTTTCCCTCGAGCATGGCTGAGCGCGATATCGCGCGCGCACGGCTTGCCTACGAGGAGTGCCTCTACCTGCAGCTGGCGCTGCGCCTGCGCAACGACGGCGGCCTGGTCGATGTGGTACCCTATGCCCACGCCGCGGGCGAGCACCTGGCCGCGCTTAAGCAGGCCCTGCCGTTTTCGCTGAGCGACGAGCAACAGGCCGCGTTCCAAGATATCCTGCGCGATATGTGCGATGGCGGGCGCGTGATGAACCGCCTGCTGCTGGGCGATGTCGGTACCGGCAAGACCGCTGTTGCCGCCTGCGCGCTGGCTGTGGCTGCCGATAGCGGCACGCAGGCCTGCGTTATGGCGCCCACGGGCGTGCTGGCGCGTCAATATGCCGATAAGACCGGCCCCTTGCTCTCGCAGGCTGGTATGACCTGGGCGCTCCTGACGGGCGCCACGCCGGCGGCCGAGCGCGAGCGGATCCATGCCCAGCTGGAATCGGGCGAGCTCGATGTCCTCTTTGGCACCCACGCGGTCCTTTCGGATAACGTGGCGTTTAAGTATCTGTCGCTCGTAGTCATCGATGAGCAGCACCGGTTTGGCGTCGGCCAACGCAATGCCTTGCGCGCGA
>DXZV01000057.1:0-2504 GCA_019419485.1 Collinsella sp. | reverse complement strand
CCCCGGTGCCGATCTGCTCGTTATGACGGCAACGCCCATCCCGCGTACGCTGGCGCTTTCGGTCTACGGCGATCTGGACACGAGTATCATCCGCCATCGGCCCGTCCCTGGCGCTGGCGTGACGACACGCGTGCTTACCGAGTCGAGTCGCGACCTTGCCTATGGCGCCATCCGCGAGGCGCATGAAAAGGGTCAGCAGGCCTACGTGATTTGCCCGCTCGTGGAGCCGAGTGACTCGGCCGATGATCTGGAGGACGTGCCCGGTATCGCCCGCGACGACGAGGGCCGCGTGACGGTCCCCGTGCCGCTGCACGATACGGCGACCGAGCTCGATCGCCTGCGTCTGGCGTTGCCGGGTCTTGCCATCGAGCGCCTTCACGGCCGCATGCCAGCGGGGGAGAAGGACCAGGTTATCGATGCCTTTAAGCGTGGCGAGATTGACGTGCTCGTCTCGACTACGGTGGTCGAGGTGGGCGTCGACGTGCCTAACGCCACCGTCATGGTCATCGAGAACGGGGAGCGCTTTGGTTTGGCTGCTCTGCACCAGCTGCGCGGTCGCGTGGGCCGTGGCAGTGTGTCGGGCACGTGCCTGGTCATGACGCACTCCAAGGGCAACGGCGGCGCTTCGGCAGCACAAGATCGCCTGCAATCGCTCGAAAAAACCTCGGATGGCTTTACGCTCGCCCAGATGGACCTGCGTCTGCGCCACGAGGGCGAAATCCTGGGGTACCGCCAGCATGGCGGAGTGACCCTGCGCTTTGTCGACCTGGATGCCGACGAGGAGCTGATCGAGTGGGCCCATTTGGACGCGGTCGAGCTCTTGCGGTATGCTTGCAACCTTGACTCCGTGGCGACGCGCCCCCTGCGCGATGCGGTCGCCATGCGATATCGACACATTTTTAAGGAGGTCAGCGGAGGATGAGAATCATCGGCGGCGAATGGCGCGGTCGTAAGATCGAGGAGCCCCGTGGTCGCGATGTCACCCGCCCCACGACCGATCGCGTGCGCGAGGCATGCGCATCTATGGTCATGTCGGCATTCGACTTCGATCTGGACGAGGTCCGCGTCCTGGACGCCTTTGGCGGCTCCGGTGCCTTAGGGTTAGAGATGCTCTCACGTGGTGCCCGCTCGCTCACGACGTTCGAGATCGATCGGAATGCCGCGCGGCTCATTACCAAGAATATCGAGTCGCTCTGCCGTGACCGTGCGCGTTGGCGCGTGATAACGGGCGACATGCTGGCGAGTGCCTCGCGCGGTCGTGTGCCGGGCGGCCCCTTTGATCTGGTCCTGCTCGACCCGCCCTATGCTTTTGGTGCCGAGCCGGTCGAGGAGCTGCTGCAGAAGCTGGCTCAGCAGGGTCTGCTTGCACCTGGCGCTTATGCCCTGTTTGAGCATGCCGCCGCCGATGCGGGCGCGCATCCGGCAGGCTTTGAGATCGTGCGCGAGAAGCGCTACGGCATTACCTCGGTCGACCTGCTTCGTTGGGTCGGCGATAACGATGGTGAGGAAGATTGCGCTGGCACCGATGCTCACAACAACGATGCCACGACGTTTCAGGAGGACGACCATGAATGACACCATCAACCGCGTGATCGTCCCGGGCACCTTCGATCCCATCACGTTTGGCCATATCGACGTCATCCGCCGCGCCCGCCGCATCTTTCCCAGTGTGATCGTCGCTGTTGCCGAGTCGCAGGGTAAAAACGGTGTGGGTACCACGTTTATGCTCGATGAGCGCGTGGCGCTGGCCCGCGAGGCGCTCGGTGATATCGACGGCGTCGAGGTCCTGCCCTTTACCGGCCTCTTGGTCGACTTCGCTCGCGAGCAGGGGGCGGGGGCCGTGGTCAAGGGCCTGCGCGCCATGACCGACTTTGAGTACGAGCTGCAGCAGGCAGATCTCAACTATCGCTTGGATAACGAGCTGGAGTCCATCTTTGTCATGAGTGCGCCGCAGTACGGCTATATCTCGAGCTCGGTCGTTCGCCAGATCGCCTCACTCGGCAGCGATGTATCGACGTTTGTCCCGCCCAACGTGGTCGAAGCGCTCAGACATCGCTTTTCGTGACGTTTTTTATTGCCTGGTGGCATGTGGTAAACTAGCACGATGATATGTTACCTATGAAAGGAGACCGGATGCCGGGCGAGAATTTTCCTGGCGATAGGATCGTCAGCTTGGTCGATGAGCTCGAAGGGCTGATCGAGGAAGCCAAGCCGCCTTTCGGCAAGAACGCTCAGTTCAAGGTCATCGACGCCGACGTGTTCTTCAACATCCTCGACGAGATCCGCATGAGCTATCCCGAGGAGTGGCAGAAGTCCCGCCGTATCCTTAAGGAGCGCGAGGAGCTTATGGCTTCCGCCGCCGCTCAGGCCGATTCCATCATCGCCGACGCTCAGCAGCAGGCCCTCACCATTGCCGGTGAGCAGGAGATCGTCCGCTTAGCGCAGCAGCAGGCCGACGACATCCGTGATCGTGCCCAGCAGTACGAGCGCGAGACGCGTTATGC
>DXZV01000056.1:6788-9451 GCA_019419485.1 Collinsella sp. | reverse complement strand
GCTCACGAGCGCGCGTAAGCAGGAATGCCAAGCCCGTCGAATCGATAAAGCTAACAGCCTGGCAGTTGATGACGACACGACGCACGCCGCGGCCAATCAAAGCATCCAACCGCCGACGCAGCGCAGGCACCGTGGCGATGTCGATATCGCCTGGTGGCGTCAAAACCACTATGTCATTCCACTCATTCATACGACCATGGTTCCCCAAAAAAGCCCACTCGATGCATTCGTTTCCCCAACCTTACGGATTCAGCCCGCCCAGCGTCGTCTATGAACGACCCCGTAAAAACTCAAGGGACACCAATGCAATGTCATCGTCCAGCGCCGATTCGGTAAATCGGTCAAGCTCGCCCAAGACCTTGCCGCAAATGCCCGACACGCCCTCACCCGAGACAGAGAGCAGAAGGTCGCGAAGGCGCTGCTCGCCAAAGAAAGCACCCGAGCGGTCACGCGCTTCGATTGTTCCGTCGGTGTACATAAATAGCATGTCACCAGGAGCGAACGTAAACACGCCTGTCTCGTATACCATGCTCTCAAAGGCACCGATTACCCCCGATTGGCATCCAAGCAGCTCGACCTCCCCCCCACAGGCCTCGCCGCCACCCAGCGGCATCGACTCTGGCCTGATGACCATGGTCGGAGGATGGCCCGCCGAACAATACGTTGCACGTCCGGCTTTAAGGTCAATCTTGGCGATAAAGGCCGTCACGAACGTCTCGACCCTTGAAAAGCCCATGAGCATGCTGTTAAGGGAGCGTGCCATGCGGGCCGGCCCAGCGCCCTCCCAGGCATATGCCGTCAGGGCCGTCTTGACGAGCGCGGACATCGATGCAGCCTCAATGCCTTTGCCAGACACATCGCCCAGAATCATGACGGCGCAATCGTCGGGAAGACGGATGAGCGTATAGAAATCGCCGCCGACCAACGCCGAGTTCGTGGCCGACAGGTACACCGAATCGGCGGCGATTCCCGGAACATCCCCCAGTGAATTTCTCATGCCAATCTGAAGGGTCTGAGCGATATGGCGCTCCTCACGCTTTTGAGATTCGCCTTCATAGATCAGTTCAAAGTCATGAGCCAAGTGCACCAAGTAGTCATATTCAAGGTCATCAATCGGCTCTTGGCTACCATCACGAAGCAGCAGCGCGCGCGTCGTCGGGCCCTTCGCAACAGAAGCAGGAACGATCGCGTCGTTACTGTGCTTGCCATCGCCCTCAGAGCGCGGGCGCCCCGCCTCGATGCCGGCGTCGACGTAGAGACCCTGGCAAGGCAGGCCATGCGCCCTAAGCCAGCCTCCCATAGGCATCGATTCGTCAACGCGAGTTATACGGACGTGTTTAAGGTCCTCGGCGCTCGTGCCGCCCAAAACAGATGCCTCAAAGCCATCAGGGCCAGCCCCCAGACGTGCCGCTGGCGCCGTCGTGGAAAAGAAAAGCTTCTCGGGATCGTCCGGCAAAGCAACGCGACTGCCGCCTTCAAAATCTATGACGTAGGAATCCAGACTGGCGTCATACTCAATAGGGCAAAAATGGCAGTTGAGCATATTGCAGATCTCGGACGATACCGCCTGGGTAGCCGCGGCGGAATCGTCTAGAAAGGTAAACAACTCGTCACGCAAGACATTGAGCGAGCGGCCAAGCTCGGCCGTGCGACGGGAGCGAAGGCTCGATGCCATGCCGACCAGCTGGATAGACAGGTAATCGCAAATGACCTCGAGCACATTAACGTCATAGGCGAGCGGTGCCTGAGGGCGTTTCCAACCAACTTCCAGCACGCCAAGGATCTGCGTACCGTAAAAAACGGGAAGACAGATCTCGCTGCGGTACGGAGGCATATCCTGCATGCGCAACAGGTGCTTAGAACGATTGTCCAGATCCATGAACATACCGGAGGCGACCTTATCACCCTCAAGGTCCTGTTGAATCGACAAGCGACAGGCACGCGACTCACGAAGAACATACGTCGGAATGCCAGCGCCATACGGCAAAAACTCAGGAAGGTAGCTGTCGTACAGCTCCTTGGAAACACCGCGAAGTTTAAAACCACCGCTCTCAGAAAAATAGATAGCGGCACCCGAAGCATCGAGCGTTCCTACAAGCTGGTTCAAAACGGTATCAAGTAGGCTGGGCAGCTCATCGGAGCCCACGGTACTCATAATGACCGAGAGCGTGCCAGAGAGGCGCTTGTTCGCCACTCTAAGCTCCGAAAGCGCACGCTTGAGTTGCCGGTCGTGAGAATACTGTTCCTCGATACTGTGAAGCGCCACCAGGACACGTGGTGCGCGGCGCCCAAAGATGTGTGGAGGCGTTACGGAGCCCGCACGAACCAAGACGGGAATAAAAGAGCCGTCACTCAGCTTGAGCATCAGTTCGTTCTCGGAGCCATCAGTTTCAAATGGCAGACGATGTTCCGTCGCACGTTCAAAAGCGGACGAGTACAGGACGTCTTTAACATCTCCGCCGATGACGTCGGCGCGTTCCTCGCACATCAAACCAAGTAAGCGATTATTCACATGCAGAATGGTTCCGTCGAGCTCGCAGATGATGACAGCATCGCTCGTGATCTCGACTAGTTGGGCAACGTCTGCCCACTCGTTGCGTTCAAGCGTTTCCATCGTGGACCTCACCGTCTATCGGTAACAAAAAAGCCTCCGAAGAGGCTTC
>DXZV01000056.1:0-6778 GCA_019419485.1 Collinsella sp. | reverse complement strand
CATCTGGCGATTGACATGCAGGATAGTGCCATCCTGAGCGCAAAGGGCAACGGCGTCACTCGTCACCTCGACCAGTCGAGCCAGCTCGGCAAGATCGTCTTTTCCCAGTGATTCCATCGGACGCACCTCGCATCCTTCGCAGCCATACATTGGCACACACGATACCGCAGCATGATGGGCAACACGCCCAATAGGTAAAATAAAAGCCCCACGAGGAGGCTCAGAAGATTTGATGGTGTCGGAGGCGGGACTTGAACCCGCATGACCAAAAAGCGGTCACTAGCACCTCAAGCTAGCGCGTCTGCCAATTCCGCCACTCCGACATGCTATGTTGTTGATTCGCGGTTCGTTTTGTTGGACCCGCGCGTTCAACGAGGAAGATAATAACCTATGATTCGAGAACTGTGCAAGCACTTTTTTCAAAAAAGTTTACGAATTTGTAATTGCGCAGGTAAACCCACCTGTTCGGGTAGGAATGAGGCTGCTTTCCAACGCGTCCTTGGGCATGCGGCATTATTTTGATCCGCGCTTCGCGCTACAAAATAATGCCGCCCCCTGCGGAATGCGTTGGAAAGCGACCTCATTCCTGCCCTAGGGGCACATGCTTCATGCACAGTTCTCAAACATGTTCTGGGGGCTGATATAAATTTAGTGGCTCGACTTTGCCGAGCCCTTATACCGAGCCCTTATATGGGGAGGCCGGAGCCAAGGCTCCGGCCTCACTAACTGTCCTATTAGATTAAGTGAGCGATCAAGGAATCGCACTCCCCTCTGCAGCGTTAACGCAGGGCCCGCTCTGGAGTTGCCTTTCAGAACATTCCGCAGACCAGGAAGCCCCCTTATCCGCAGCTCCGAAGGAGCAGGATAAGAGGGCTTCCATGGTCGAGGACGTTCTGAAAGGCAATTCCAGAGCGGGCCCGGACGGTTCACCGACTACAGGTCGATGTGCGATTCCTTAATCGGGAACGGCTCCGCGAAGTGGCAGGCGCAGCAGTGGCCCGGGGCAACTACCTTAAACTCAGGAAGCTTCTCGGAGCAGATGCCCTGCGCGATCGGGCAGCGCGTGTGGAAACGGCAGCCGGTCGGCGGATCCAGCGGCGACGGCGGATCGCCGGCGAGGATGATGCGCTTGCGGGTCTTCTGAATATCCGGATCGGGAACCGGCACGGCAGATAGCAGCGACTGCGTGTACGGATGGTGAGGCTCGCTATAGAGCGTCTTCCAGTCCGAAACCTCGACCATCTTACCCAGATACATAACGGCAACGCGATCGGAGATGTGCTGCACGACGGACAGGTCGTGGGCAATGAAGAGATAGGCCGTACCGAACTTGTCCTGAAGTTCCTTGAGCAGGTTCAGAACCTGGGCCTGAATGGAAACATCCAGAGCGGAAACGGGCTCGTCGCAGATGATCAGCGTGGGCTTCAGAGCGAACGCACGGGCGATGCCGACACGCTGACGCTGACCGCCCGAGAACTCGTGCGGATAGCGGTTGATGTGCTCGGGGTTCAGACCGACGACGTCCAGCAGCTCACGGACACGCTCAATGCGCTCCTCCTTGGTGCCCACGCCATGAATAGTCATGGGCTCGGAGACGATCTCGCCGATGGTCATACGAGGATTGAGCGAAGCATAGGGGTCCTGGAAGATGAACTGCATCTCACGACGCATGTCCTTGATCTCATGCTTGCTCATCTCGGCAACGTCTTTGCCCTGGAAGAACACCTTACCTGCCGTCGGCTTGGTCAGGCGCATGATGGTGCGGCCCGTGGTGGACTTACCGCAACCAGACTCGCCGACCAGGCCAAAGGTCTCGCCCGGATAAATCTCTAACGAAATGTCATTCACAGCAGAGACGACGCGCTTGGAAAAACGCTTGGCGAACATGCCGGACTCTGCGGGGAACTCCTTAGAAAGATGCTCGACCTTCAGCAGCGGAGTGCGCTCGTTATTGTCTGTCATTTACGCCTCGCCTCCCTTCTTGGAATCCTTGCGCGTGCGGGACGTCTCAGGGGCGTTCTTGAGGAACTCGGGGTCACCGGAATAATGGCACGCAGAATAGTGGCCGGACTCGGTGACAACGCGCTCGGGGCGCTGCTTGCGGCACTTGTCCGTCGCATAGGGGCAGCGAGGAGAGAAGACGCAGCCCTCGGGCAGGTTCATGAGCGAAGGCGGGTTGCCGTGAATCGGCGTCAGCGGCTTCTTCTCATCGATGGCCTGCTCCGGGATGGAGCGAATAAGACCCCAGGTGTAGGGATGGCGGCTCTCGTAGAAGATTTCCTCAGCAGTACCGAACTCGACGGGACGGCCGGCGTACATAACCATAATCTTATCGGCCATATCGGCGACGACGCCCAGGTCATGGGTAATCATAATAATGGCGTTGCCGTTCTTCTCCTGCATCTCCTGCATGAGCTCGATAATCTGAGCCTGAATGGTAACATCCAGAGCCGTCGTGGGCTCGTCGGCAATCAGGATATCGGGATCGCAGGCAAGAGCCATAGCGATCATGACGCGCTGACGCATACCGCCGGAGAACTGGTGCGGATACTCATTGACGCGCTTCTCGGGCTCGGGGATACCCACGAGGTCCAAAAGCTCGGTGGCGCGCTTGAGCGCCTCCTGCTTGGAGTAGCCACGGTGCAGACGAAGGCCCTCGCCCACCTGCTTGCCGATCTTATAGACCGGGTTCAAGGAGGTCATAGGATCCTGGAAAATCATCGCGATATCGTTACCGCGAATGTGCTGCATCTCTTCCTCGGTCATCTCGAGGATAGAACGACCGCGATAGCGAACGTCGCCGCCCTCAATCTTTCCCGGAGGCATCGAGATAAGACCCATGATGGTCATGGCGGTCACGGACTTACCGGAGCCGGACTCACCGACGACACCGAGGGTCTCGCCACGATCGAGCGTGTAGGAGACACCGTCGACAGCGCGAACAACGCCATCTTCGGTGTGGAAATACATCTTAAGGTCATCGACCTCGAGCAGATGCTGGCCCTCGGGAACCGGCTGGTCCTTCAGGTCCACATAGTTCTTGTTCTTCTTCATCCTTATGCGTCCTTCATCTTGACGTCGAGGGCGTCGCGCAAACCGTCACCCAGCAGGGTGAAGGCGAGCACCGTCGAGAGAATTGCCAGACCGGGCATGATCATCATCCAGGGAGCAGTCAGAAGATACTGCTGACCGTCCTGAATCATGGAGCCCCACGAAGGCGTAGGCGGAATAACGCCCATGCCGAGGAAGGACAGAGCGGACTCGGTCAGAATAGCGCCGCCGATGTTCATGGTCGCGTAGACCACGATGGAAGCAACGGAGTTCGGGAAGATATGGCGCATAACGATACGGGCATCGGATGCACCCATGGCACGGGCGGCGTCAACATAGTCGTTCTCTTTGACCGTGAGGATCGCGGATCTAAAGACGCGCGCAATCGAAGGCCAGCCGAGAATACCGATGGCGATGAAAACATTTTGAAGACCACGGCCGATAACGGCGATCATGGCGACGACGAACAGCACGTACGGGAACGCCAGGAAGATGTCCGCGCAGCGCATGATAATCGTATCCCAGATGCCGCCATAGAAACCGGCAAGGGCGCCCATGACCAGACCGATCACCGTGGAGATGGCGGTGGCCATAATACCGACGGAAAGCGAAACACGTGCACCGTAGATAACACGAACGAGAATGTCGCGGCCAAGGGCGTCGGTGCCAAACGGGTGCTCGGCACACGGAGCCAGCAGCGACGTCTCGGCCATGGTGGTCGAGTCGGAAGCCGTCGGCGAACCGAGCCAGGGCTTAGCCCACAGATCTGCGGTCAGGGCAACCAAAACGACGACGATGATCCAGCAGACACCGATAACGGCGAGCTTGTTCTTGCGAAGACGCTTAAAAGCGTCGCCCCACAGCGTGCGGGACTTGGCGGGAGCAGATGCGGCCTTGGTGGCGGTAGCCTGCTCCTGAGACTGAGAATCAGTTTCCTGCATGAGACGTACCTCCCTTAGGCCTTATCCGACGGACCGCCAAGGCGGATGCGCGGGTCGAGGAATGCATAGCTAATGTCGACGAGCAGGTTGATCACCATGACGACGACGACGATGAGCGTAACGCCGCCCATAACGATGGGCCAGTCACGCATGCTAATGGCGCGATAGACCTCATAGCCGATACCGGGCCAGTTAAAGACCGTTTCGGTCAGGATGGCACCCGAAAGCATGCCGCCAAAGTCGACACCAATATAGGTAACGACGGGGATGAGTGCATTCTTAAGCGCATGCTTGATGATGATCGCGCGATTGGAGAGACCCTTGGCCTTTGCCGTACGAATGTAATCTTGGTTCATGACGTCAAGCAGCTGCGAACGCATAATGCGGGCAGCATAAGCGGTCGAAACCGAAGCCAGCGTAATGGTCGGAAGCACATAGTGCATCCAATCCTGATACTGAGAGCTGGAACCGCCGGCACCCGAAATCGGCATGGAGAATGCGCCGCCGGTGACATCCTTAAGGATGACGCCGAAGAACAGCTGCAGCAGCATGCCGAGCCAGAAGGCGGGAACGGCAACGAGGATCGACGTGGTCAGCGTTACCAAAATATCCCAGAAGGAATAACGCTTTACCGCCGAAATGATACCCGCACCGATACCCATGATCGCCTCGAGCACGATGGCGCACGCGGCGAGTTTGACCGTATACGGATACTTCTGGGCAAAGATTTCCGTAACCGGCAGCTTGCGCTGGTACGAATTACCCAGATCGCCATGAAGCAGACCGTTCATGTAATACAGATAACGGTCTACAAGCGACGTCTGAACGGGATCGCCGTTCTCGTCAAGGATCGCGTTACCGTCCTCGTCCGTCTGGACCAGGTGATAGCGTACGCGAAGCTGAAGCTCTACCTCGGGGGACAGAGCCTTGTCTCCACCGATCAGCTTGATCGGATCTCCCGGCACGATATTCTGGAGGGCGAACAGAATCAGCGTGACGCCCAAAAACACCGGGATGAACTGAAGCACACGTTTAACGATGTACTTACCCATACCACTCCCCTATCTAGGGATTAACCTAAATGGGATGCCGATCGCCAGACCGGCATCCCAAAATTACCATCAGCCAGTTTACCCCAGGTTAGGGGGAACTGTATGTTTCCCATGAGGTCTACGTAAATACTTGACCCTCACGGAAGCTGCAAACTCTTAGGCGAGCTCAGCGGTACCCAGATCGGCGTGCTTCTGCGGATCAACGTAGAGGTACTTGACGCGGTCGGAGCCAGCGATGGTGTGCGTGTAGAACATCACCGGGATGACCGGGCAGTCGGCGGCGACCATGGCGTCGGCCTCCTGCATCTTGGCGATACGCTCGTCGTCGTCAACCGTGGCACGGGCCTCGTCAACCTTGGCGTCAAAGTCGGGGTTGCTGTAACCGGAGCGGTTGTCGCCACCCAGGGAGTCGGAGTGGAACAGCGGATACAGGAAGTTGTCCATGATCGGGTAATCGGCGATCCAGCCCAGACGGCCGAACTGATAGTTGAAGTTCTGATACTGCTCGAGCAGGGCAGACCACTCAGGGGTATCGGAGACGGCGGTGACGCCCACCTTGGCGAGGTCGCCGATGATGGACTCCATGATCTCCTTGTGGCCGCCGTCCTGGTTGTAGGACAGGGTCACATTGATGCCACGATCGCCGTTAGCGCCAGCGGGAGCGACCTTGTCGAGGTACTCGTTAGCCTTGTCGACGTCGTAGGCGCAGAACTCCCATGCGCCCTCCTTGTAGCCGGCGATTCCCGGAGGAACGATGCCGTCAGCGGGGGTACGGGTGCCCTTGAAGATGGTCTTGCAGATGGCCTCACGGTTGATAGCCAGGGAGATGCCCCTACGCAGGTCAGCGTTGTTGAACGGCTCGGCCGTGGTGTTGCACGTCAGATAGTACGTGGAAGGCTCGGAACCGAGCAGCATGCGCGCACCATCACTCATGGTGTAGCCATCCTTGGACTCGCCGCGGTCCTTCTTGGCGGCGTCGATCTGAGCAACGGGAACGTCGCAGACATCAAGGTTACCGGCCTGGAACTCCTTGTAAGCGGTCTCCACGTCCTTGATGACCTGGAAGTGGATGGCGTCGATCTTGGCCTTGTCGCCATAATAATCGTCGAACTTCTTGAGGTTGATCTCCTGACCATCCTCCCACTTACCGTCCATCATGAACGGGCCGTTGCCGACCGGGGCAAGATAGAAGCTCTTGACATCGGTCTCGGCGCACTCGGGAACCGGGGACAGAGCCGGGTGAGAGGCGACGAAGGGGAAGTCGGCGTAGGCAGAAGTCAGCTTGACGACGAGGGTCTCGTCATCCGGGCAGGTGACACCGGTCAGCTCGGTAGCCTTACCGGCAACCAGATCGTCATAGCCCTCGACCATGGAAAGGTGATAGGAGACCTCGGAAGGACCATACTCGGTAGCGATGGCCGACTTGGTGTTGACCAGGCGCTCCCAACCGAGCTTGAAGGACTTGGAGGTAACGTCGTCACCGTTATGGAACTTGGCCTTCTTGATCTTGAAGGTGAACTCGGTGGCGTCGTCGTTAGCCTCAAAGGACTCGCAAGCCAGCGGAACGATCTCGCCCTTCTCGTTATCGTACTCCGTCAGAGCGTCGAAGAGCTGGTACTCGACCTGAGTGCCCTGATCCTCCTGGACGTTGTAGGGGTCGATGCAGACCGGGTTGTTGATGTAGAAGTTCAGCGTCGAACCGGACTCAGAACCGGAAGCGTCGCCGCCCTTCTT
>DXZV01000055.1:7041-9719 GCA_019419485.1 Collinsella sp. | reverse complement strand
ACTGAGAACGTGCCGTTGGTGAGGGTGCCCGTTTTGTCGAAGACGATGGTGTCCACGTCGGCGAGCGTCTCGAGGTAGTTGGAGCCCTTGATGAGAACGCCCAGCTTGGACGCGCCGCCGATGCCGCCAAAGAAACTCAACGGTACGCTGATCACGAGGGCGCACGGGCAGCTGACGACCAGGAAGGTCAGGCCGCGCAGGATCCAATCGGACCAAGCGCCAGTCACCAGGCCGCCGCCAAGCGCGAGCACCGCGGCAGCGCCAGTGACGGCGGGGGTGTAGACGCGGGCAAAGCGCGTGATGAAGTTCTCGGTGCGCGCCTTCTTTTCGCTGGCATTCTCCACGAGCTCCAGAACACGCGCGACGGTTGACTCGCCAAAGGGCTTGGTGGTGCGCACGTGGATGAGGCCCGTCATGTTGATGCAACCGCTGATGATATCGTCGCCGGTCTTGGCCGGGCGGGGGACCGACTCGCCCGTGAGTGCGGCGGTGTCGAGCTGGGTTTCGCCCTCGACGATGACGCCGTCGATAGGCACGCGCTCGCCGGGCTTGACCACGATCACGGTGCCGACGGCGATGTCATCGGGAAAGACCTGTTCGAGTGTGCCGTCGGCTTGCTCGACGTTAGCGTAGTCGGGCGCGATGTCCATCATGGCACTGATCGACTTGCGGCTCTTGCCCACGGCGTATGCCTGGAACAACTCGCCGACCTGGTAGAACAGCATGACAGCGGCGCCTTCGGCCATGTGCGGGTCGGTGTCGGGGAAGAGCACCATGGCAAACGCGCCGATGGTCGCGACGGCCATGAGGAAGCTCTCGTCGAAGGCCTTGCCGCGGCGGATGTTATTGAATGCCTTTTGCAGTACGTCGTAGCCGGCAATCAAAAACGGCACGAGGAACAGCACAAAGCTGGCGTAGATGTTGCCGGGCTCCCCAAATGCGATAGCGAGGGCGCCGAGCTCGTCGAGGGCATAAACAACGGCAAAAATGCCCAGTGCTACCAGGATGCGGTTGCGCTTATGCTCAAGGGACTCTTTCTTCTTGCGCTTCTTCTTTTTCTTCTTGGGATCGGCGGCTGCCATGATTCAAACCTCCCATTTGAGTGTATGAACACTTGCTCATATAATTTCGCGAGCAAAGGCCGCGGCAAGCGCGGCCTCGCAGGTCAACGTATGCGCGGGTTAGAGAATGATCTCGCAGTCCGGCTCGGCGTCGGCGGTGAACTCAACGACGCGGTCCAGGACCTCGTCGAACTTGGCGTCGTCGGCCTCGAGCGTCAGCTTCTGGGTCATAAAGTTGACCGAAACGGACTTGACGCCCTCGAGCTTGGCAAGTTCGTCCTGAAGCTCGCGCGCGCAGTTGGCGCAATCGATCTCGTCGAGCTTGAACTGCTTTTTCATGGTGGGTTCCTTTCCCTGTGTTAGCGGTCTGGGTGCCGGCCGCGCTGATACCGTGGTTGATTGCTATTCGCAGATATGACTCATGCCCTGGTTAAGCATGGTGTAGACGTGATCGTCGGCGAGCGAGTAGAGAATGTTGCGGCCGTCGCGGCGGAACTTGACCAGGTGCGACTGCTTAAGCGTGCGCAGCTGGTGCGACACCGCAGACTGCGAGGTCGCGGTCGCTTCGGCGATGTCAGCCACGCAGAGCTCGCGACCCATGAGGGCATAGAGAATCTTGATGCGTGTGGTGTCGCTGAAGACCTTGAACAGGTCGGCCAGGTCGTACAACAGCTCCTCGTCGGGAAGGTCCTCGGGCGAGCAGGTGGTGGGGACGATCGGCTCGGTGGCCTCGATGCCAGTCTTTGTTTCATCAGCGTGGCTGTTCATTGCAATATCCTTTCATATGAACATGCGCTCATATAAATTACTTCCGATTATATGAGCGCATGTTCATATGTCAATACAATTTACGTTAACTTCGATGACTGCTTGCCGCCTCGGCGATTTTCTGCGGGTTGGGAGACATCGACGCAATGCTCGCCAACATATTTCGAGATGTTCGGCCAGCATGCTAAGAAAGCCACCTTGAGAAACATTAGAACTGTTCATATTTGTACTTTATCGTGTTAAATACCGCGAGAATCAGTTCTTCCTCTACGGGAGTTCCTGCAGAATCAGTTTTATCTAAAGTTATATTGAGCATTGCTGCAGCCAATCTGGCACATCGGTGGCCGAATAAGTCGAAAAATGTAGGTGGACATCCGCAGAGATCGCCTTTAGAAGAGCGAATTCTCAATTAGATCAATAATCGTGTCGTCTTCCGTGCGGTTTTCATCGATTTTTGCGAAAATGTCGCATTCCCAAGGCCCATTGATTTCCTCAGCAAGGGCCCCGACGTGTTGCATGTCGTCGGGTTCTGGCACATCGTTGATGCTCGGGTCATCAGCTTGCGGATATTGGCTTGCAATTTCGCGCTTGGCGGCCTCTTCTTCTTTGAGTGTCTCCAGGACGCGGCGACCGTATTCGAAGTAGCGCCGCAAGACAAATTGACGAAGAGTTTCTTGCAGGATGGCGAAGTTATCCGGGAGTCGACCGGGCCATATCTTCTCGCGAATGCGAATCGCTTCCATGACCCGCCTAAAAGCGGACTGCTTGAAAAACGAATGACGACTAACTGTGATAACGGCATATCCCATGTTTCGCAGCGTGTTTCGGCGTTCCTCGTCAATTGATTGC